>PAHB01000087.1 GCA_002704665.1 Pseudomonadota bacterium | reverse complement strand
GGTCCCGAACCAGGTTTATTGCTAAATATTGGCGTTGGTGCAATTTGGACGTCGGCTTTGTTAGCTTCTATTCTCGCTTTGGGCGAATTATTTGGGTCGGATGATCGAGATGGTGTTTTAGAGCAAATGATTTTGGTCCCCGAGCCGCTGGAGGTGATTGTTCTTGCGCGGATTTTTAGCCATTGGATCATAACCGGCCTTCCAATAGTTTTAGTATCTCCGTTTTTGGGGATTTTTTTTGGTTTTAGTTGGGAAGTAACATCTATGCTGGTTTTAGCGCTTTTTCTAGGAACGCCGATACTATCGCTAATAGGAGCGATGGGTGCAGCGTTGACTCTCGGTGTTAGAGGGGCAACTGCGTTAGCTGCTTTGTTGATTTTACCGTTATACGTGCCAGTACTAATTTTTGGTTCGTTAGCTACAAATTCAGCTTTATTAGGAACTGAATCTGAATCGCATTTGTCCTTATTATTTGCCATTCTGATGCTTTCTTTGGTCATATCGCCATTAGCCGTTGCGGCTTCCTTAAGGGCAGCATTAGACTAATGAGGTTGCTAGCAAACTTTTTGAGGTAATACTTTTGAACCTTTGGACTTACTCTACGCCAAAATCTTTTTTTCCCTTATTAACATGGGTTGTTCCGCCGATTATGCTGATATCCAGCCTATTTTGTATTGCTGGAATATACGTTGGTTTTTTCGTGGCGCCAACAGATTTCCAGCAGGGGGAGGTTTACCGAATTATTTTTATTCATGTACCCTCTGCGTGGATGTCAATGTTTCTATATCTAGTAATAGTGTTTTGGTGTCTCATCGGACTTATCTTTAACACTCGCTTGTCTTTCATGATGGCGAAATCACTCGCGCCTACTGGGGCAATAATGACTATTATCGCGCTTTGGACCGGAGCCCTTTGGGGTAAGCCAACTTGGGGAACTTGGTGGGTCTGGGACGCTCGTCTTACATCGGAATTACTACTTTTCTTTTTGTATTTGGGCTATATCCTTCTCGGAATTGCGATAGATGATCAAAAAAAATCGGACAGAATTACCGCGATATTGGCTATGATTGGTGGTGTAAATATCCCTGTTATTTATTTCTCTGTTGAGTGGTGGAATACACTTCACCAAGGTGCATCTATCAGTCTAACTGCCGCTCCAAAAATGGCTAACTCCATGCTTTTAGGTATAGGGCTTATGAGCATTTCGTTTTGGATGTATGCCGTTGGGGCATCATTTTGCCGTCTTCGCACCAGTATTTTATTGCGAGAAAAAGACGCCGGATGGCTTAGAGACGCTGATGGGAGTTATTGATGGAATGGGGTAGTCTTTCGGAGTTTTTTGATATGGGTGGATACGCAAAGTTTGTTTGGGGTGCCTACGTGTTTACATTTCTATTGATTTTGCTGGAAGTTGGATATATTTGTCGTATATCTAGGAAGGTTAAAAAAGAAAGAGATAAATCTATTCAAAAAATTAAGAGTGTGGATCATGAAGCCTAGGCAAAAGCGAGTGACGTTAATAGCTATTGCAAGTGTTTTGATTACTTCTGCGATAGTAATTGTTTTGAATGTGTTTAACGATAATTTGGTATTTTTTTACTCTCCCTCCGAAATTTTAGAGCGGAACTTTGACGAGGAAAGCCGTCAAATAAGATTAGGTGGAATGGTTGTTCCAGACAGTGTGCAACGGAGGTCAACGGATACAACTGTTAGTTTTCAGGTTACTGATAATCGAAATACCATCAAAGTCACGTATACGGGGATACTCCCTGATTTATTTCGGGAGGGTAAAGGCGTAGTGGTTCAAGGGCGTTTCGCAGAAAATCAAATGTTTGTCGCAAACCAGGTTTTGGCTAAACATGATGAAAACTACATGCCTCCCGAGGTAGCAGAAATACTCATGGAGCCAAAAAAAGGGAATACTAGATAAAATTAAGTTATGAATGGGCGAATAATGCAGAGAAATATTATAGTTTTGGATGCTGTGAGATGATTCCGGAGTTGGGCAATTTTTTATTAATGCTTGCTCTTGTGGTCACAGCTATACAATCTGTCATGCCGATGATTGGAGCAAACCGTGGCAATCTGCCTTTGATGCATTTGGCCTTGATGTCAGGCAAGCTACAATTTGTTATCATTTTTTGTTCTTTTGGATGCTTGGTGGCATCTTTTATTCTTAATGATTTTTCTGTTTTAAATGTTGCAAATAACTCTAATTCAGCGCTGCCATTGCCCTATAAAATTGCTGCATCGTGGGGAAGTCATGAGGGGTCAATGTTGCTTTGGTTATTGATGTTAGCTGGTTGGACTTTTGCGGTTGCAATAAACAAAAAACAACTGCCGATAGAGTTTCTGTCAAGAATTTTGGCAGTTATGGGGTTTGTATCTTTTGGTTTTCTGCTATTTATTATTTTTACTTCAAACCCTTTTGAACGAATTCTGCCACCATTGCCAGATGGTTCTGACTTAAATCCGTTGTTACAAGATCCGGGAATGGTTATTCACCCACCAATGCTTTACATGGGGTATGTTGGATGTGTTGTTCCATTTGCTTTTGCGGTCGCAGCCCTTTTGGGCGGAAAGCTTGATTCGACTTGGGCACGCTGGTCAAGACCCTGGACGACTATGGCTTGGGTTTTTTTGACCATAGGGATAGCTTTGGGGAGTTGGTGGGCATACTATGAGCTTGGATGGGGGGGATGGTGGTTTTGGGATCCTGTTGAAAACGCGTCTTTTATGCCTTGGCTTTGTGCTACAGCCTTAATGCACTCATTGTCTGTTTCGGAGAAAAGGGGTGGATTTAAGGCCTGGACTGTTTTATTGGCAATATTAACTTTTTCACTTTCGCTACTGGGCACTTTTTTGGTCCGATCGGGAGTTATTACATCCGTTCATGCGTTTGCGAGTGATCCTTCCAGAGGAGTTTTTATACTGCTTTTTCTAACGATCATTGTTAGTGCGTCACTACTTCTTTATGCAGTCCGCGCACCTCGAATTGGAAGCGGTTCCTCTTTTGAGTGGATTTCGCGCGAGGGAGCGCTACTGGCAAATAATGTCTTATTTTTAGCCTCTACTGCAGCTATTTTACTCGGAACTCTGTATCCGTTGTTTCTGGACGCCCTAAATTTAGGGAAAATTTCAGTGGGTCCTCCGTATTTTGATGTCGTATTTGTAAGCCTGACGGCTCCGGCTGTTTTTTTTATGGGAATCGGGCCACTTGCGCATTGGAGGAAAACGGAAATTAGTTTCCTTTTACGTAGAATACGCGGCATGATGTTGATAGCTTTATTCGGTGCGGTACTATTACTGCTAATTACACCCAGATGGAGTCCGCTAGTGTTACTTGGGCTATTTTTGGCGTTGTGGATAATCGGATCAATAGTGACCACCCTCGTAGAGCGGGTGGCTAACATTGCTTTAAAAACACGCTTTTCGAAATTACATGCATTAAAAAAAATACCGCTCGGATTCTGGGGGATGCTCACGGCTCATTTCGGAGTGGCTGTCTTTATAGTTGGAATTACTATGGTTGGAGCGTACGAAAGTGAAAAGGATTATCGTATGGAAATTGGTGACAGTGCCGCAATAGGAAAATATACTTTCGTTCTCGATGGATTTGAGAACAAAGAAGGTCCGAATTTTAACAGTACTGTAGGTAAATTTTCTGTCTTTAGTAACAAAGAATTTCTAGTTTCACTATCGCCTGAAAAGCGTTTTTACCACGTGCAGCAAATGGTAATGACTGAAGCGTCAATCGACACAGGGATTACTCGCGATCTTTATTTGTCGTTGGGGGAACCACTTAATGACGGTAGTTGGGTTGTTAGAATTTACTACAAGCCATTTGTGGTTTGGATATGGTTTGGGGCATTTATAATGGCATTGGGGGGAATAATGGCAGCTTTTGACCGAAGATTTAACTTAAACAAACAGATATCATAAAGCTTACGATCTGGTGAGTTTTTTTTAAAGGTCATAATTGATATGAATAAATATTTATTGCCTTTTATTGTTTTTATATTTTTGGCGGCTTTTTTGGCCAAAGGGCTTTATCTAGATCCCCAGACAATTCCCTCGCCTCTAATAGGCAAAAAAATGCCAGCAGCTAATTTGCCTTTATTAGAGAGAGGCGAGGCCGAATTCAATGTGACACAATTGATCGGTCAACCTTTTTTATTGAATGTTTTCGCATCTTGGTGTGCACCTTGCTTGGTGGAGCACCCGCTTCTCTCAAATTTGGCGGCTATGAAGGTTATCGATATTTACGGACTCAGCTACAAAGATAATAGGTCCAACACCATTGCTTGGCTCGAGAAAAATGGAAATCCTTATGTTTCGGTCGGGGTCGATGCTGAGGGTGACTATGCCATTGATCTCGGGGTTTACGGTGTTCCTGAAACCTTTTTAATCGACAGTGATGGTGTAATTTTATTTAAACAGGTGGGACCTCTCACTCAAGAAGTAATAATTGAAGAGATCTTAGAGAGAATTGAGGACCTTAAAAGTGAATAAGACCATTTGTTGCTGCGGTTTTGTATCTCTGTTTCTTTTTTTGACTCACGCCTATGCAGATTTGGATAATATAAAGGCGAATAAAATGTCGGACAGGATTTCAAATTTAACAAATCAATTGAGATGTTTGGTTTGTCAAAATCAGTCTTTAGCTGAATCCGAAGCACCGTTAGCGATTGATTTAAAGAGGCAGGTAAAAAATATGGTTGAGCAGGGGAGAACCGATATCGAAATAAGGGATTATATGGTAGCGAGGTACGGGGAATTTATACTGTATGAGCCACCACTAAATATTAAGACTGTTTTACTTTGGTGGGGACCTTTTTTGATTCTAATAGGTATGATACTCATGATAAGAAATATAATTGCAAAAAATAATTCGCCCAACTTAAAAAACAGATTTTCAGCGTTTGATATCCTCGAAGCTAGAGAAAAACTTGAAAGAAATAATGAAGGTAAAAAATGATTGTCTTTTATGGATCACTGATTTTTATTTCTTTTATAGTTGCATTCTTGTTATCTCGGATTTTGATAAAATTACAGGGTTTTGGTCTTCATGTTGAACATGAAAAGACCAATCTCTCTGTTCTTAGAAAACAGAGGGTTGAGTTGGATCATGATTTTCAAAATGGCATAATTACCCAACAAGAACATGAGTTGGCGATATCAGATCTGGCTTATAGGTATTTAGATGAAAAGAAGGACAGCAAACCACTGAAGTCTTCAGTTGCCAGCCATAAATACATTGCGGTAAGTTTGTTTATTTTGTGTCCAACTCTCGCGCTAGGACTTTATTTAATCTTTGGGAATATTGATGGCTTAAGGGTCGAGAAAAGTCCTGCTGATTCAATTTCTTCTATTACCCATCAAGAGTTTGTCGAAATGACGGCCAATCTGTCGAAACACCTAGAAAATAATTCAGGGGACGTTAAAGGATGGATAATGTTGGGCAGAGCTTATGCGATATTAAATGACTATAAAAACGCTAGTGAATCTTGGAGGAAAGCACTAGGTCTTGCTCCAGATAATCTGGAACTTAGGGTTAGTTTAGCAGAGGCTTTGGTTCTCTTGAAGCAAGGAGATTTTTCTGAGGAGGCAAACCAGCTTATAAGACAAGTTTTAGAAATTGATCCATCACATCAAAAAGGGTTAGCCTTGGCGGGTGGGATAGAATATTCACGAAATAATTATGAGGGCGCTGCTGAAATATGGCAAAAATTGTTAAACCTCGTAAAAGACGATTTAGAGTATTCAAGGTCAATCGAGAAAAGTATTAGAGATGCTGAAAACAAAGCAAAAAAAACACCATTTAATTTGCTACTTCGTGGTACTGTACGACTTGCCGATGATTTGTTAGATAAATTACCTTCTACCTACAGTGTTTTCATTGTTGTCCGACAAAATTCCGGATCCTTGATGCCTTTGATTGTTGATAAAATTAAAGTTCGCGATTTGCCTTATAGTTTCGAATTGGACAATACCAACATCATGCAGGGTGGAATTAGATTAGAAAGTGCCGGTAATCTGTATCAAATAACTAGTTTCGTTTCAAAAACGGGTAGTGTAGATGATAAAGTTCGGACGGTTATTGGCAATACGGTAAAAATAAAATTGCAACAAGCTGGTATCGAGCTTATTTTGAGTGAAAAGTAAATGTTACATATAAATTTAAAAATTTCTAAAGTGTTTTCCATATTGATTTTTAGTGGGAGTTTTTTAAGCCCAGGTGTAGGATCGGCTGAATCGGCGACTCCTAATTTCTCTGATTTTGTAGCTGAAATGGTTCAAGTACATAATTTTGATGAAGCGCAGCTGTTGAAAATGTTTGACGGATTGAAACCCAATACGAGGGTTTTGTCTGCAATGTCCAGACCATCGACTGCAAAGCCTTGGCACGAATTTAAGGGGCTATTTTTAACTAAGTCACGAACAGAAAAGGGCGTTAAGTTTTGGAGAGAAAATAATAAATGGCTTGAGAAAGCGAAAAGTGTATATGGGGTTCCCCCGGAGATTATCGTCGCGATTATAGGCGTCGAGACTATTTACGGAAGAAGACTAGGAAGCTTCAAGGTTTTAGAAAGCTTATATACTCTCGGATTTAAAGGAAAGCGGCGTCGAGCATTTTTTACAAAAGAGCTAAAGGAGTTCCTAATTCTTTGCCGAGAAAATAATTTAGACACCATGACCGTATCTGGATCCTTTGCCGGGGCGCTTGGGATGCCTCAATTTATGCCCTCCAGTTATAGGGCATATGCAGTTGATTTTGATGAAGACGGGCGAATAGACTTGTGGAATAGTGTCGGTGATATAATAGGAAGCGTAGCAAATTATTTAAAAGTTCACGGTTGGATTGCGGACGGGGAAGTGGTTGTAAGGGCGAAACTACTGACGAAAGAAGCTTTCAAATTGACCAAACGGGGTGTTAAACCTCACATCATAGTTTCGGATTTGCAAAAAAGAGGGGTACAACTCAAAAAAGACATTCCCACTTCCACAGATGCAGCAATATTTTGGTTACAAGGTGTTGGCAAACGTCACTATTGGGTTTCTTTCAAAAACTTTTATGTAATTACACGCTACAACAGGAGTTTGAATTATGCTTTGGTGGTGTATCAATTAGCACAACGGATAAAGGGTAAATATCAAGGTTAATCTGACATTTCCTAGTCCTTCGAAAGTTTTTTAAGCTCGTATAGAATTTCACTTGCCTTTTGGGGCGAAATTTTGTCAGGATTTAACTTTTCAATTTTTTGTAAGATTGGATGAGTCATCGGCAGGCTTGGCTTTAGGAAATCGTCGTGATCGAATAGGTCTTTTTGTTTGTCGATAATTGTGTTTGTTGATTTTAGTTCTTGTAGATTTTTTTGCGCAGCTGAGATAACCTCATTGGGTATTCCAGCTAGACGAGCAACTTCTATCCCATAACTTTGAGATGCTGCGCCTTCATTAATAGTGTGGAGAAATACAATATCGTCTTTATATTGTTTCGCGGCGACGTGTACGTTTTCCATTGTGGTGTGTACGTTAGCGAGCTGTGTCAATTCAAAATAATGAGTAGCAAACAGGGTTAAGGAATGTTTTTTTTCTGCGATATACGAGGCCATTGCAGATGCAAGTGCAACGCCGTCGAAAGTAGATGTCCCTCGTCCAATCTCGTCCATCAGTACTAGAGATTGGGAGGTTCCATTCAAAAGTATATTTGCCGATTCTGACATCTCAACCATAAAAGTTGACTGTCCACCAGCTAAGTCGTCTGATGCCCCAATCCGGGTAAATATTTGATCGATTTTTCCTATAGTGGCAGACTCTGCTGGAACAAAACTGCCAATATGGGACATGATTACAATTATCGCTGTTTGTCTCATGAAGGTGGACTTACCCCCCATATTCGGCCCAGTGATTAAAAGTAATTTTTTATTTTCGTCTAAGTTGATGGAATTAGGGATGAATGTGTCAATTTGTGTTTCAACTATCGGATGACGACCATTTTTAATTTTCAGTTCGGTTTTATCGCTAAATTTGGGGCGGCAATACCCTTCGTGAAGTGATAATTTTGCGAGTGCTAATAATCCATCTATTTCTGCTAAACTTGAGGTTGTTTTTTTCAATTTAGTTAGAAATGTTTTTAATTTTGATAAAATCT
>PAHB01000086.1 GCA_002704665.1 Pseudomonadota bacterium | reverse complement strand
TCTAAACTTTTTTGGCAAATCTCGTCGATTTTTTTTGGATATCCTTTGGCAATTTTAATTATTTTTTCTAAGGCTTGATCTGAAAACAACTTGCGAGCATCGCCTCCAGCGAGGACCACTCGATGTTTGATATATTCAATGGAGTTTGACTCATTAAGACTTCTAAGAAAAAACTGATAATCTATTGATGTGTCGATAGATTTTCTATGTTTGCTTATTTGATCTATCGTTTTCTCTGTACCAATAAAAAGTATTTTAAGGTTTATCAAACATCTTTGGCTAACTTCCACTAGGTCAGTGATTTGACTCCAGGTGGTGCTTGTTTCATTTTCGAAATCTTCTAATATTAGCAATATTGCTTTCTCTTTATATTTTTCGGATTCTGTAATCGCTTGCATATCTGCCAGGCACTCATCGACAGTATTTTGTTCGGTGAAATTGCCTAAAAAGCTTACCCCACTTTTTAACTGCGATAACAAAGATGCAGAAGTTAATTGTGCGTGAAGCAATTTTGTTCCGGGGGCCAAACGCTCCTTTAACCGCTCAACGACTACAGACTTGCCTGTCCCAGGCTCTCCAATTAACGCTGTAACGGGACCATGATCAAGCGCAAAAAGAATACTTTCTAGGGCCTCTCTCCTGTCTCCACCCTCAAAAAAAATATTGGCATCTTTATTTGTCTCGAAAGGTGGTCTAAGAAGCCCAAAAAATCCATAGTGCATTAAATTTTACCTCAATTTTAAAGGGTACAGAAATTCGTGTTTAATGAATGTTTTCATCAATTTGCAGCCATGAAGGTGAATGACCCTATTATAACGGCAAAAGCCTAAGAAAGCTTCTGCCTCGCTGCAGAAAAATAGAGGTTATCAATTTTTGGAGCTTACCAATCTTTTTACAGACGGTTATACTTGTGGTGATGGATGAAAAACCAACAAATAAAAGTAATTCGATGATCGAGTTTGAATCGGTAACCTTTTGCTATGGAGCAAGGAAAATTCTTGACAATGTTAGCGTAAGCGTCCCGACAGGTAAAATTACTGCGATTTTTGGAGGCAGCGGCACTGGAAAAACCACTTTTTTGAAGTTGGTCGGTGGCCAGCTGGCTCCATCCCACGGGACGGTTAAATTTGATGGTCAGTCAATTGGGGGAATGTCATATAAACAACTGTATGCCGCCCGAAGAAGAATGGGTATGCTTTACCAATTCGGAGCATTGTTCACCGATTTATCGGTGTTTGAAAATGTTATTTTCCCGCTCAGGGAGCACACTGATTTGCCAGAGCAAATTCTCCGTGATTTGGCAATAATGAAATTGGACGCAGTTGGTCTGAGGGGCGCGAGGGATTTGATGACGTCGGAGCTTTCAGGAGGTATGGCCCGACGAGTGGCACTAGCAAGGGCGATAGCTCTCGATCCCGAGCTTATAATGTATGACGAACCTTTCACGGGTTTGGACCCGGTTGCTACAGCGGTTATAGCTAATTTGATAAGTAAATTGAATGATGCTTTGGGACTAACATCGGTATTGGTAACCCATGATTTGGAGGTATCGTTAAATATAGTGGACTATTGTATTTTTTTTGCAGCCGGAAGTGTAGTAGGGCAAGGAACTCCGGATGAAATTAGGCAATCCGACAATCCATTGATAAAACAATTTATCAACGGAGAAATAGACGGACCAGTTCCTCTTCACTACCCAGCTAGTGATTATAGGAGCGACTTAGGATTGGGAGGTTAGAGGATAAAATGTTTCAGAGAGGGGTTGTCGCAATTGGCAGGTTGACTGTTAATGGGATATGGAAGATCGGTGCTGGAACGGCTTTCATTGGTAATGTTATAGCAAGGTCAAAAATGACTTTCGCCAGGCCCCGATTATTCATCAACGAAATTTATTTTGCTGGGACTCTGTCTTTAATAATCATTGTGGTCTCCGGGCTTTTTGTGGGATTGGTGTTAGGCTTGCAGGGCTATGAAACTCTCAAAAGATATGGATCAGCGGAAGCCGTCGGAACCTTAGTAGCGTTATCGTTGGTCAGAGAGTTGGGGCCGGTTGTTGCGGCCTTACTATTTGCTTCTAGAGCAGGATCAGCGATGACAGCTAAAATCGGAATTATGAAATCGAGTGATCAGCTCTCGGCTATGGAAATGATGGCGGTTGATCCCTTTCAAAGGGTTATTACGCCGATGTTTTGGGGTGGTTTTTTCTCGATGCCATTGTTGGCGGCGATATTTAGTGCCATGGGAATATTGGGAGGGTATCTTATTACAGTTGTTGTTATTGGAGTAGATGGCGGCGCGTTTTGGTCACAAATGCAAGCAAGCGTTGATTTTCAAGGCGATATATTGAATGGCATTTACAAGAGCATTGTCTTCGGATTCGCTGTAAATGCCATAGCTCTTTTTGAGGGCTTTGATTGCCTTCCCACCGCCGAAGGGGTATCTCGAGCGGTCACTAGAACAGTCGTGACTTCGGCTTTGGCGATATTAGCTTTGGATTTTGTATTAACGGCATTTATGTTTACGGGGGCTTAGTGTATGGCGAGAGGAACAATTGATCTTTGGGTAGGAATATTTGTAACGGCCGGTTTCTTAGGGCTCTTGTTTTTGGCTTTCAAAGTTGGAAGCGCTACTAATTTTAGTGTCGCAGAAGGATATGTTGTCACCGCAGAGTTCGATAATATTGGCGGGCTCAAGACAAAAGCCCCGGTGAAAAGTGCTGGAGTCGTTGTCGGAAGAATTGAAAAGATAGTTTTTAATAATCGGACTTTAAGAGCAACCGTATCGATGAGATTGGGTAAACAATTCGAATTTCCGAGGGATAGCTCTGTTTCTATTTTGACCGCTGGTTTGTTAGGAGAACAGTATGTTGGATTGGACGGTGGCGGTGATGTAGAACTATTAGTGGATGGAGATCAAATAGTTTTAACTCAATCTGCAATGGTATTAGAAAAGGTTATTGGGCAATTCTTGTTCAACAAAGCGTCGGAAAGCGGTGGAGATAAATAGTGAAAATGGGTTACTTAGGGGGTTAAGGATGAAACACAAGGCGACAATTCTTTTGGTGAAATGTTTGTTGTTGGGAATATGGATTGGAATAGCGAATGCTCAATCAGATCCAGACACACTCGTGAAAGAAACTGTAGAGGATATTTTGGAAACCGTGCAAAACGATCCGGGTGTTCAGGCAGGTGATATCAATCGGATAAAGGAGATAATGGAGGAAAAAGTTGCTCCTCATATTGATTTCCCGCGCATGACTCGTCTTGCTGTCGGGCGTAGTTGGCGGGACGCATCGAAAGAGCAAAAAAAGGCTCTTGTAAGGGAGTTTCATGAGATGCTGATGCGTTCGTATGCTGCTGCATTTAAGATGTATAAAGGAATTGTTATTGAGACGCGTGCTCTTCCACGAGTGAAGCCAGACGAGAAGCAAGTTTCAGTAAATACCGTGGTCAGATTGCCTGGGGGCGCTCCACCCCTTAGCGTTGATTATGATTTATTGCGTACAAAAAATGACACATGGAAAGTTTACGATGTTAGGGTAGATGGCGCCAGTTTGGTCATTAATTATAGAAATGTTTTCATGCAAGAAATTCAAAAAGGTGGTATTGAAGGCTTGTTAAAAGCCCTGGCTGAAAAAAATTCGAATAATTCAGAAAAGTAGGGTCAATTAAATCATGTTGCAACAAAATGTTTCAGTTTATATTGTTAAAGGCCCTTTTAATGTGGAGACTGCCAACACCATATCGAAAGGAGGTCTGGAATATTTAGTACAACCAGGTAAGGATTTCACCGTTGATCTTTCGCAGATAACAAAGTTGGACTCGGCTTTAATTGCTGTAATGCTTGATTGGATTCGTAATGCGAAAAAGATGAATAAACAGATAAAATTTACCGGGGCCAACAACTCTGTTCGCAGTTTAATGGCTGTTTACGGAGTTCTTGGGCTAATTCGGTTGCATGAGTAACTGACCCAGGAGATGTTTTGTTACAAAATACATGACCGCTGCTTTAGAAATAAAAAACATTAACAAGCATTACGGATCTTTCAATGCTTTGTCTGATGTTAGCCTTAACGTTAGGGAGGGTGAGTTCTTTGCTCTTCTTGGACCTAACGGGGCTGGAAAAACAACTTTGATAAGCATCTTAGCGGGTCTTTGTGTTGCGGACTCTGGCTCGACAGCTGTCATGGGAAAAGATGTATCTTCAGATTATCTTGAAGCCCGAAAAAAACTGGGAGTTGTGCCCCAAGAATTGGTTTATGATCCTTTTTTTACGGTCAGAGAAATGCTAACGATTCAGTCCGGGTATTTTGGAATCAGAGGCAATACTGACTGGATCGAAGAAGTAACAAGCGGTCTTGGGCTTCAAGATAAAATGGATGAAAATATGCGAACTTTATCCGGTGGGATGAAAAGAAGAGTCCTAGTTGCCCAAGCACTAATGCATAAGCCGCCGGTTATAATATTGGATGAGCCAACTGCTGGCGTTGATGTGGAATTGAGGAGAGGTTTATGGAAGTTCATGAAAAATCTCAACTCGCAAGGGCACACAATAGTGCTTACCACTCATTATTTGGAGGAAGCTGAAGTGCTTTGCGAGAGAGTTGGGATGTTGAAAAATGGACGCTTAGCGGCACTAGATACCACACAAAATTTGTTGAAACGTTTTTCCGGGATCAGACTTGTTTTAAGAACAAAAAAAATGGTTTTGCCATCAGCGCTAAATGAATACCTACTAGAAGTCGCTGCGGATGGCGAATGGGTTTTTCGATTGAGTGATTATTCCGAGGTTGAAGTCATATTAAGAGAGCTGAGGCGGGTTGAAGACGAGGTTATTTCAATGGTTCTTCGAGAGGCTGATCTAGAAGATGTTTTTTTCTCGGTGATAAAGGAAGATTAAGGCCATGGTCGGTTTTTATACCCTTTTGTATAAGGAACTATTGCGTTTCTGGAGAGTAGTGTTTCAAACTGTTGCGGCGCCTATTCTTACGGCGCTTTTATACCTGTTAATTTTTTCCCATATTCTGCAGGATAGAGTCACTGTTTACATTGATGTTGGGTATACCCAGTTTTTGGTGCCTGGCTTAGCCATGATGTCAGTTCTTCAAAATGCGTTTGCGAACGGTTCTTCCAGCATAATCCAGTCAAAGGTAACTGGTAACATAGTTTTCCTTCTTTTAGCCCCGATATCTAATTTTCAAGTATTTTTAGCTTACCTGTTGGCCTCGGTAATTAGGGGGGTTTCGGTAGGTTTTGGTGTCGTTCTCGCTTCTATAATTTTTATAAACATAAGCACTTTTAATTTCTTTTGGATAATCATTTTTGCCGTTTTAGGAGCGGGAATTTTGGCGTGTTTGGGTCTGCTGGCAGGAATTTGGGCGGAAAAATTTGATCAGGTAGCAGTTTTTCAAAACTTCATAGTTATGCCGATGACTTTTTTATCAGGGGTGTTTTATTCAATCCACTCTTTGCCGGAATTTTGGCAACAGGTATCCCGAAGCAATCCATTTTTTTACATGATAGACGGGTTTAGATATGGTTTTTTTGGGAAGTCTGACGTTTCGCCGATGGTTTCTTTTTTAGTTGTGGGTATAGTATTTCTTTCTTTATCTGCTGTTACTTTTAATGTTATAAAAAGTGGTTATAAACTGCGAACTTAGTAAGAGGAAATTATGTTAACTCCAGAAACCGTGAAGTCGTATATTGAGCAAAGCCTAGCGTGCGAATTTGTAGACGTAAAAGGCGACGGTCAGCATTTTGAGGCCGTAATCGTAAGCGAGGTTTTCGAGGGTAAAAACACCCTTAAACAACATCAGATCGTCTATAATGCGCTGGGAGATAAGATGCGTACTGAAATTCACGCTTTGTCAATGCGTACTTTTACCCCGGAAAAATGGAAATCCACCTAGGTATTCACTTTGGATAAGCTAGTCCTAAGTGGGGGAAAGAAACTCAACGGTGAGATAAGAATTTCGGGCTCCAAGAACGCCGCTTTGCCTATGATGTGCGCAGCTCTTTTAGCCAAAAGGCCTCTTGAGTTGAAAAATGTTCCACATTTGCGAGACGTTACCACTATGTTGTCTCTTCTTGGCCAAATGGGGGTAGAGGTGACTTTAGATGAACAATCGTCGGTAGTCCTTGATGCCCTAAATGTAAATACTCTTGTTGCACCCTATGATTTGGTGAAAACGATGAGGGCGTCTATTTTGGTATTGGGACCACTTTTGGCGCGGTTTGGCGAGGCAAAAGTTTCATTGCCGGGGGGATGCGCCATTGGGCAGAGACCGGTTGACCAACACATAAAGGGGTTGAGAGCTCTTGGCGCGAGGATCGTAATGGGGCGAGGCTACATCAAAGCCACCACAAAGGGTTTGAAGGGTGCGAATGTAACAATGGACGTAGTAAGTGTAACGGGCACCGAAAATTTAATGATGGCAGCAACGTTAGCTGAAGGGCAAACAATAATCGATAATGCTGCTCGAGAACCTGAGGTGGTTGATTTGGCAAGATGTTTGATCAACATGGGCGCCCAAATTAAGGGAGCGGGCACAAAAAAAATCATAGTGCGAGGAGTTAACGAACTTAGTGGAACTAGTTACACCGTTATGTCTGACAGGATAGAAACCGGGACTTTTTTAGTGGCAGCGACGATGACTGGAGGCAAAGTAAGATTAATTAATGCCAACGTTAACACTTCAAAAGTTATAATAGATAAATTAATTCAGGCTGGGGCTAATCTTGAAATGGGAAATGAAGTATTGTCGGTAAATCAGAATAGGAGGCTAAACGCTATAAGCTTTTGTACGGCGCCTTTCCCGAATTTTCCGACCGATATGCAAGCACAGTTTATGGCCTTAAATACGGTGGCGACGGGCAAATCTTGCATAGAGGAAAATATTTTTGAAAATAGATTCATGCATGTACAAGAATTACGACGACTTGGAGCGAACATTACAATAAAAGGGAATGTCGCACTAATAGAAGGAGTGCCTAAACTGGAGGCTGCTAAGGTTATGGCTACTGATCTTCGTGCCTCTGCTAGCTTAGTATTGGCGGGATTAGTGGCTGATGGCGAGACGACAATCGATAGGATTTATCACCTTGACAGGGGATACGAGCGCATTGAGGAAAAGCTAGGCAATTTAGGCGCCCGAATAAAACGAACTAACTAGTGATTGAATATACTTATAGCGGGAGACAAACTTGGTAGATGAAACAAAAGAAATAACATTTGCTCTTTCAAAAGGGCGGATTTTTGATGAAACTCTACCGATACTTAGACTTGTGGGTATGGAGCCCATTGAAAATTTCACAGAATCACGTAAATTGATAATCGACACTAGGATGTTAAACACCAAGATAGTGTTAATAAGGGCCACCGATGTCCCTACTTATGTAAAGTACGGGGCTGCTGATTTCGGGATTGCGGGAAAAGATGTTTTGATAGAACAAGGTGCTGATGGATTGTACCAACCTTTAGACTTAGGGATAGCAAAATGCAGAATGGTTGTGGCCGCAAGTGTCGAATTTGATTACGAGAAAGCCGTAAAGTTAGGAAGCCGAATTTTGGTCGCAACGAAATACCCCAAAATAGCGAGGTCACATTTTGCAGCAAAGGGGGTTCACGTTAACATTATTAAGCTGTACGGTTCCATGGAACTGGCCCCATTGGTAGGATTGTCCGATGTGATAGTTGATTTGGTATCTACTGGAGCCACATTAAAAGCTAATAACTTAATAGAAGTCGAAGATATTATGCCGATTAGCGCCCGGTTGGTTGTCAACAGAACTGCACTCACCACAAAAGGCAGCTTATTGAAGCCGATTCTTAAGAGTGTCGAGGATATTGTCAGTGGGGGTTCGTTATGAAAATTCGCCGTTTGGATTCGAAAGATCTTGAATTTAATTCTTCATTGCTAAAACTTACGTCATTTGACGATTCGGTCAATTTTAAAATTAGAGATGAAGTTGCTCGGATAATACGAGACGTAAAAGAGAAGGGTGATGAAGCTCTGCTCAGCTATACACGTAAGTTTGATTTGCTTAATGTAAATTCTGTTGATGAATTGTTTCTTGAGGCTGATGTTTTAGAAAGAGCTTGGACAGTACTTACGAAAGAGCAAAAAAAATCACTTAAAGAGGCTGCGACTAGGATTGAGGCTTTTCATAAAAACCAAATTGTTTCGGATTGGAGTTTTGAAGAATCAGATGGATCAAAATTTGGGCAAACTGTAAATGCTATCGAAAAAGTTGGTTTGTATGTTCCAGGAGGCAAAGCCGCGTATCCGTCGACGGTTCTTATGAACTCTATTCCCGCAAAGGTTGCGGGAGTAGAATATCTCGTGATGGTTGTTCCGACTCCAAAAGGTGTACAAAATGATTTAGTTCTTGCCGCAGCTTTCATAAGTGAGGTTGATTGTGTATTGACAATCGGTGGTGCGCAAGCAATTTCGGCTTTGGCTTATGGTACAAAAAGTATAACGCGGGTTGACAAAATAGTTGGTCCCGGCAACGCATACGTGACTGAGGCGAAACGCCAAGTTTTCGGACAAGTTGGTATTGATATGATAGCGGGGCCCTCTGAAATTTTGGTGGTTGCCGATGAACACGCAAATCCGGATTGGGTGGCTATGGATTTATTTTCCCAAGCTGAGCATGACGAGATGTCGCAGGCGCTGCTGCTGAGTTGGAATAAATCTTTCATAAATGCTGTAGAAAAAAGTATGAATAAATTTTTACATTCTATGCCTAGGGCTGAAATCATTAGAGCTTCTTTTGAAAATCGTAGTGCGCTAATTTTGGTTGAAAATTCTGATGAGGCATCCCGTATTATTAATCAAGTCGCTCCAGAGCACCTTGAGATAATGGTTAAGGATTCAGACAGTCTAGTAAAAAAAGTAGTGAATGCTGGCGCAATATTTGTGGGGAATTATTCGAGCGAGGCGTTGGGCGATTACTGTGCGGGACCCAACCATGTTTTGCCTACTAGTGGAAGTGCGAGGTTCTCGTCACCTCTTGGTGTTTACGATTTTCAAAAACGATCTAGTCTGATAGAGGTATCGAAAGAAGGAGCCATTGAACTTGGCAAAATCGCCCACGAACTTGCTTTAGGAGAAGGACTTTTTGCACATGCCCAATCTGCCATTATGCGAACAAAGAGTGTATGAATAATTGCTGGAGTAACGATTTGCAAAAACTTACGCCTTATGTGCCGGGCGAGAGTGACCCATCTGATAGTTTCATAAAACTAAATACTAACGAAAATCCTTACGGACCAAGCGAAAAATCTTTGAGAGCCATTCGCGATGTTCTTGGAAGCCAACTTCGTTTATATCCCGATTCGGACAATATTGAATTAAAAAAAACAATAGCGAAATTCCATCAATTGGAACCTGAAAACGTCTTTGTAGGTAATGGGTCGGATGAGGTTTTAGCTCATGTTTTTCGAGGATTATTTAAAAAAAATGAACCGATATTGTTTCCCGATATCACTTACAGTTTTTATCCGAGTTATTGTAACTTATTTGGAATTGATTTTAGACGAGTCGAGCTTGACAAAAAATTTAGAATAAAGATGGACAGTTTAGTATGTCAATCTGGAGGAATAATATTTCCCAATCCAAATGCACCAACAGGAATTTTTGTTGACGTAGATCATATAAAAAGTCTATTAAATAACGTCAGTTCAAATTGCCCCGTAGTTATCGACGAGGCGTACATCGACTTCGGAGGTGTCAGTGTGGTGCCCCTGGTTGCTGAGTATCCTAATCTAATCGTTACAAGAACTCTTTCAAAATCTCACTCTTTGGCTGGGATAAGATTAGGTTATGCGATCGCAGATAAAAATATTATTCAGGCATTAAAGCTTGTAAAAAATAGTTTTAATTCCTATCCTGTTGACAGTCTAGCTGAGGCAGGAGCAATTGCAGCACTTAATGATCGCGAGCATTTTTTGAAAAATTGTGGGAATATAATTGCGAACAGAAGTTATTTAATTAGCAAATTAGAAAAAATGGGATTTAGTGTTTTGCCTGCATTAGGTAACTTTGTTTGCGCTCGCTTGGAGGGGGTTGATGGAGCTCTGGTGGCGGAGAAGTTGAAATACAAAGGTATCCTTGTGCGACATTTTAAAACGCCCGAAAGGTTAAGTGGCTTTGTTCGCATTACTGTCGGAAAAATGACTGATTGCCAAACTTTGGTGTCAAGTTTGAAACACTTGTTTTCTCCTTAAAATAACATGCTCATTTGGAATTACTATGAGAAAAATTGAAAAGATCAGAAATACTCTCGAGACTAAAATTACGGTCACAGTAAATATTGACGGTACTGGAAATTCAAAGATAAACACTGGAATAGGTTTCTTTGACCATATGTTAGAGCAAATAGCGAGGCATGGACTAATTGATTTGGAAATTGCTGCTACTGGGGACTTGATTGTGGATGCTCACCACACGGTAGAGGATGTTGGTATCACATTAGGTCAGGCGATTGGTGATTTGTTGGCAGAGAAAGGAGGGCTCAGAAGGTACGGGCATGCCTATGTCCCTCTGGATGAAGCAATGTCACGTGTGGTTGTGGATATCTCCGGTCGTCCTGGTTTGACTTACGATGTAAACTATACTCGGGCCCTCATAGGGACTTTTGATTGTGATTTGATTTATGAATTTTTTCAAGGATTTGTGAATCACGCTAATATAACTCTACACATAGATAACCTTAGGGGGAGAAATGCCCATCATCAAGCGGAAACAGTGTTCAAGGCCTTTGGCAGAGCCTTGCGAATAGCCCTTGAATTTGATGAACGTGCCGGAACTAGCATAGCGTCTACGAAGGGCACATTGTAAATAATGGTGTCAAACTCTATGGCTCTCACAGTGATTGTTGATTACGGAATGGGGAATATAAAATCTGTTGCAAAAGCGGTCGCGGCGGTGTCTGGAAAGAATGAGGTGGCAATTACTTCTGACCCTAAAAAAGTCGAAGTGGCTGACCGAGTGGTTTTCCCAGGTCAGGGCGCTATGTCGGATTGTTTGAGAGAGTTAGATGCTCGAGGACTCCGTGAAATTATCAAAGAAGCAGCTCGAAATAAGCCTTTCTTGGGGATTTGTATTGGCTTACAGATGCTTTTCGAGTTTTCGGAGGAGAATGGAGGTGCGTGCCTAAACCTTTTCAAGGGAAAAGTTGTCAGGTTTGCAAATGGAAAAATGGAAAGAGGGAGAAAACTTAAGGTCCCTCACATGGGTTGGAACAATGTCAGGCAAGAATCCTCCCATCCAATATGGAAGGGTATCCCTGACAATGGTCGGTTTTATTTTGTGCATAGCTATTTTGTGTCAGCGGAACAAAAAAACACAGTATTCGGCAGCACCTATTACAGTCACTGGTTTGATAGTGCAGTGGGCAGTGAAAATGTATTTGCTGTTCAGTTTCATCCGGAAAAAAGTCAAGCATTAGGTCTGAGGTTGTTATCAAACTTTGTTAACTGGGACGGGTGTACTTAATGTTTACTCGATGCTGTTTTTAAGATGATTGTAGAAATGTTTGTTCGAGAGCACTAATGTTAATTATTCCCGCCATCGATATTAAAGAAGGTCAATGCGTAAGGCTCAAGCAGGGGCTTATGGAAGAAGTTACTGTGTACTCAAATGCACCAGCAACGATGGCGCGAAAGTGGATTTCTCAAGGTGCGCGCCGATTGCATTTGGTGGATTTGGATGGTGCGGTTCAGGGCAGACCAGTTAATGGATCCGCAATAAGGGACATAGTCTCCGAGGTAGATGGAAAGGTGCCAGTGCAGTTGGGTGGAGGTGTTCGTGATTTAAAAACAATTCAAGAATATCTTGATATTGGCATCTCCAACGTCGTTTTGGGAACTGCGGCCGTAAAGAACCTGCGATTTGTTGAAGAAGCGTGTTCTACTTTTCAAGGGCAGATAATGTTGGGTATAGATGCAAAAAATGGAAGGGTTGCTATAGATGGCTGGGCTACAGAGACTTCGCGGGATGCAGCCGAATTAGCGAAAAGATATGAAGGTATGGGTGTGGAGGCGATCATTTACACAGATATAAGCAGGGATGGAATGGGTTCTGGTATCAATGCCGCGGCTACTGGTTCATTGGCAAAGGCAACAAATATACCGATTATTGCTAGTGGAGGGCTCAAAAACCTTGATGATGTTCGTACTTTGAGTGTGCACGAGCAAGACGGAGTTTGCGGCGTGATAGCAGGCAGGGCGCTTTACGAGGGCAGCTTAGGTCTTTTGGATGCTCAGAAGTTATCAGACGAATTAAGCGGTGGTATTTAATGGGCTTGGCAAAGCGAATTATTCCTTGTCTGGATGTAAATATGGGGCGCGTTGTCAAGGGTGTTAATTTCATTAACCTACAAGATGCTGGAGATCCTGTGGAAATAGCAAAAGAATACGATGCACAAGGAGCTGACGAAATATGCTTTCTAGATATAACTGCAAGCAGTGATGGTAGAGGACTGATCTTAGAAGTTATTGAAAAGGTTGCCGAGCAGGTTTTTATTCCACTTACCGTAGGGGGGGGAGTTAGGGAAGTAGAGGACGTAAGGCGTTTACTAAATGCAGGTGCCGATAAGGTTAGTATAAACACGGCTGCCGTAATAAATCCTGATTTGGTAGCAGCTGCCTCATCAAGGTTTGGATCCCAGTGCATAGTTGTTGCGATAGATGCTCGTCGTCAGCGAAAAAGTGCAAGGGAGGAATGGGAGGTGTATACCCATGGTGGAAGGAAATCTACTGGGTTAGACGCGCTAGCTTGGGGCTTGAAGATGCAGCTTTTTGGCGCCGGTGAAATTTTGCTTACAAGTATGGATCGCGATGGAACCAAGAACGGTTTCGACCTTGAGTTAACGGCTGCAATGTCGAGAAAACTGGATATTCCGGTAATAGCAAGCGGCGGTGTAGGAAAACTTATTGATTTTTTGGACGGAATTAATGTTGGCTTAGCGGACGCATTGCTTGCAGCTAGTGTTTTTCATTTTGGAGAAATAAAAATTTCGGAAGTTAAGAAAATGATGAGTCAAAATGGAATACAGGTTAGATTGTAGAAAACGGTTTGTGCTTTTTTAAATTATAAACTTACTGACAGTGCTGCGGTTTAGGTGTTATAAACATCACTCTCGGTTTTAAACCACAAGAATTTTAAACGTACCATCAAATTTTAAAAGAAGATTATGGATAGTAAATATATTCTTCAATCGTTAAATGACACAATAAGTTCGCGAAAGGGTGGTGATCCGGAGAGTTCTTATGTTGCCTATCTTTTTGCCAAAGGTCAGGACGAAATATTGAAAAAAATTGTTGAGGAGGCAGGAGAAGTGGTACTTGCCTCGAAAGATGATGATAAAATCAAAGTAGTTAAAGAGATCGCAGATCTTTGGTTTCACACTCTGGTTCTAATGGCGCAGCATGAAATTCACCCAGAGGATATTCTAGGAGAACTTGAGAGCAGACAAGGAGTCTCAGGAATTGCTGAAAAACGTATGAGAGGAACCATTTTTAAGGGGTAACTACGTGTCCCCTAATACCGAAGTATTTTAGTATTACTTATGAAGTTTGATTAGTAAAAGGGTAATTGTATTTAACTAACAGAGTTATCGGAGTATTTATAATGGGTACTTTTAGTATTTGGCATTGGTTGATTGTTTTGGTGGTTGTGGTCCTTATTTTTGGAACAAAAAAATTAGGAAGCCTAGGCGGTGATTTAGGAAAAGCCGTTCGTGGGTTTAAAGACGGGGTAAAGCCAGAGGATTCAAGTGTGACCGAAAAGGCTGAGATAGAGCTTGAAAAGGAAAGTAAAGATACTATAGATGGCAAAGTCAAAGAAAAGAATCAGAGCTGACTGTTTTCTCCACGGTGTGATTGAAGATGTTTGATTTTGGCTTTACTGAAATTCTTGTAGCCGCTGTCATTGGTCTTATTGTTATAGGCCCAGAACGGTTGCCTCGTGTGGCCCGCACTTTAGGGCGGTTATTTGGAAAAATGCAAAGATATGTTTCCAATTTGAAGGATGATATCAATAGGCATGCTGAAATCGAGGAGTTTAATCAAATTAGAGCTTCGGTAGAGGACGCAGCGAAAGATATTGAGGAGAGCGTTTCTACCAATGTTAATTATATCGAAGGTCAAGTAAAGGCCGCCGAGTTAGCAGTTGAAGAAAAGGAAGAAGTTAAACCGATTTCTGAAAAAAAAAATGATTCTGTCATACCTGCCGCGCTAGCTCCGGTGATTGGAGGACAGCCGGATAATAAAAATATCAGTGATATTGAGCAAGAAAAAGGTGAGATGGAATCGCCATCTTCAACAGATGCAGAAAAAAATAAAATTGATCAAGGTAAAACAAAATAAATTGCAAGTTTTAATCCTCTTAAATCACTATGAATGATGCCGATACTGATTCTGATTCAATTTTGTCGCACCTTATAGAGTTAAGGGACCGTTTGTTAAGGTGCGTGTTGGCGTTTTTAGTGGTTTTTGTTTGTTTTTTCCCATGGGCTAGAGACATTTATACTGTTTTAGCCGCTCCACTTTTATCAGCGCTTCCGGCTGGAGGACAAATGATTGCCACCGAGGTGGTCTCACCATTTTTCGTTCCTGTTAAAGTAACAATGCTAGCAGCTTTAGTTGCTGTATTGCCTTACTTGCTTTATCAATTTTGGGCTTTTGTCGCCCCCGGTCTTTATACGAAGGAAAAAAATTTGGTTTTACCTTTGATTGTAACAAGTACCTTGTTGTTTTTGGTGGGGATGGCTTTTGCGTTTTATGTTGTTTTTCCGGTAGTTTTTCATTTTATAACGAGTATTGCCCCTGAAGGGGTAGCCGTTATGACAGACATACAAAAGTATTTAGATTTTGTAATAACTTTGTTTATTGCATTTGGTTTGACATTTGAAGTCCCAATTGCAGTTGTGATATTGACTAGGGCAGGAGTAGTTGATATCCAGACCCTCAGGGACGGTCGACCATATGTAATTGTTGGGGCCTTTGTCATCGGTGCAATATTTACTCCACCAGATGTGATATCTCAAATTCTTTTGGCAATCCCGCTTTGGTTTTTGTATGAGGCAGGAATATTTGTTGCCAGTTGGCTCGCAAAATCCAAAGATGGAGAAATTGCCTAGCGTCTAGTTGGCGGGGGCGGGACGCGTCCCGACGATTATCGACACAGTTATTTCCTTGCCGTTTCTTAATAATGTTGCCAAAACTCGGTCGCTAGGCCTAAGGTTTGCTATGAGATTGAGCATATTATTTGAGTTTTCAATTTGTTGAGAATTTATTGCAGTTAATATGTCTCCTCGCCTTATTCCTGCCTTAAAGGCTGGTCCGTTTGCAATTACTCCCGCAACCAATGTTCCATCAGTTGTTTTTAGATCAAATGATTCGGAGAGTTCTTTCGAAAGATCTTGCACTTGCACCCCTATCCACCCTCGAATTACAAATCCAGTTTTGATAATTTGCTCTAAGGTTCGCTTTGCAAGGTCTGCAGGAATAGCGAATCCTATTCCAAGTGATCCGCCAGATCTGGAGTAAATCGCGCTATTAATCCCTATTAGATTACCGTTTATGTCAACCAGTGCTCCCCCTGAGTTGCCCGGGTTAATGGCTGCATCGGTTTGGATAAAATTTTCAAACGTACTTAACCCCAGCTGTGTTCTTTCCAACGCACTGATGATCCCCATTGTTACAGTCTGCCCAACTCCAAATGGATTGCCGATAGCAAGAACAATGTCGCCAACTGCTACATTTGATGGGTTACCCATCACGATAGTTGGCAAATTTTCGAGATTAATCTTTAAAACTGCGAGATCGGTTTCAGGGTCGGTTCCCACGACTTTCGCTACCGCTTTTCGACCATCCGAAAGTGCGACCTCTATTTCGTCAGCTGACTCAATTACGTGGTGGTTTGTTAAAATGAAGCCTTCCTTACTAATAATTACTCCCGAGCCCAAGCTGGAATTTTGTTTTTTTCGTTCCTCTAGCTGGTCGCCAAAAAAGTGCCTGAGCACCGGATCATCTAAAAAAGGATGGTTTTGGATTCTTGTTTGCTTGGTGGTAAATATATTTACAACAGCTGGCATTGCTTTTTTTGCAGCCATCCTAAACCCATCAGCTTGATTACCAGCAGATTGATTGTGGGCACTTGACTCCGTAATAGTTATGACGTTTTGCGGATTATTTGAAATTCCAGGTGTTAAGTCAGGGCGCAGAGTAGTAATAACGAACAAAATTGCTAATGAAACAGTTGCCGTTTGGCAGAAAAGGGACCACGCTTTTTTCATTTGCCTACTATCCCGATAATTCAAAAATAAAAAACGAAATTTTAATTCATTATACTTGCTCTCTGGATTATATAAGTTTTATTTGGTTCCTTGCTGATTTTAAGGAGGTTTTCATTGACAAAAGAGCATTTTTTACTCTAAACTCCTCGATCAATTTTCATATCGGGCCCTTATAAACAAGTGAAGACTTTTTCTGCGAAGACAGGTGAGATTAATCAAGAGTGGTATCTGCTCGATGCGGAAGAGAAGGTTCTAGGACGTGTCGCGGCGGCAGTAGCCCATCGATTACGTGGAAAACATAAGGCGATTTACACTCCTCATGTTGATACCGGCGATTATGTAGTAATCGTTAACGCGGCGAAGGTGAAGGTTACAGGTAATAAGCGTGCAAACAAGGTTTACCATAGGCACACTGGTTTCCCGGGAGGAATCCGAACTGTAAATTTTTCAGATATGCAGGATAAAAATCCAGGGAGGGCCCTTCTTCTAGCGGTTCGAGGTATGCTCCCCAAAGGACGACTCGGAAGGGCAATGTTGAAAAAGTTAAAAGTTTATCCGGGGGCAAATCATCCCCACCAAGCCCAGATGCCGAAAGAATTAGTTTTAAAGGGGATTTAAATGGAGTCCAAACATAACAACTACGGGACCGGTCGGCGTAAAAGCTCGGTAGCCCGAGTCTACTTAAAAAAAGGAGCCGGTAAAATTGTCGTAAATGGTAAATTAGTTGACGAATTTTTTTCTCGAGAAACCGGCCGAATGCTTGTGCGTCAACCGTTGGAATTAACTGACAATGTCTCGTCTTTCGATATTTCGGTTACAGTTAGCGGAGGCGGGGAGTCGGGGCAAGCTGGAGCCATAAGACACGGGATAACTCGAGCCCTGGTTGATTATGATGAGGGGCTTAAGCCCGCTCTAAGGAAAGCGGGACTAGTTACCAGAGACGCTCGGGAGGTTGAGCGAAAGAAAGTGGGATTGAAGAAGTCTCGCCGGCGACCGCAATTTTCTAAAAGATAGACCCCCCAGTAAAAATTGATAGAATTGTCAGATTTGGGTCGTTAGTTGAATTGGCATTTTTGCAATACGCGATATGAGGAAATTTGTTGTTCAGTAGAGCCGCCTCTCTTGCGTGATATGTACCTACCAATGTAGTATAATCTCGCGAAGATTTTAGGGCTTAAATATGATTTCAGTCGGGATAGTGGGCGGTAGTGGATACGCTGGCCTAGAACTCATTCGAATTCTTTATGATCACCCGGAGACTGAAATTTCGGTTGTTTCTTCAAGGGTCGATGATGGTAAGGCTCTGAATGAGGTTTACCGAGGCCTAGGTAGTCGTCGTGGTAAACTAGTGGTTTCTAACCCTGATGCGCCAGAGTTAAAAAAATGTGATGTTGTTTTTTTCGCAACGCCCCACGGAGTTGCCCAAAAAAAATCTCAAGAGCTGTTAGATAACGGCGTACGAATAATCGACCTATCTCCAGACTTTAGGCTGAAAGATGTTAAAGATTGGGAGCATTGGTATGGGATGAAGCATACGGCTCCGGAGCTTGTGAGCGAGGCCGTCTACGGTTTACCAGAAATAAATGCACAAAAAATTAGGACTGCCCAGCTTGTTGCCAATCCCGGGTGTTATGCGACAGCAATACAATTGGGCTTTTTACCTTTAATCGCATCAGATGAGATCGATAATAAGAAATTAATTGCTGATGCGAAGTCTGGAATCAGCGGTGCGGGAAGATCTGCGAATAGAGATAATCTTTTCGGCGAAATTTCTGAGAATTTCAGGGCCTATTCGTTAAAGGGACATAGGCACCATCCCGAAATTTTACAGGGGCTTAATGATTTCACGAGCGAAAAGAATAGCCTTGTGTTTGTTCCACATGTAATGCCGGCTTCTAGGGGTATTTTTGCAACGTTATATGCGACAGCGAGAAACAGAAACTTGAACCCACACGCGACTTTCGAAAAGTGGTATGAAAAATCAAAATTTGTCGAAGTTCTATCTGCAGGAGTTTACCCGGAGACTCGTCATGTCAGGGGAACAAATAATTGTTTGATTTCCGTGAATAATAATGTTTTAGGTGATCAAATTATTGTATTGGTGGTTATCGATAATCTTGTAAAAGGTGCTGCTGGTCAGGCTGTTCAAAATATGAACATAATGTTTGGACTTGAAGAAAAGTTAGGACTGGAAAAATTGTGCCTTCTCCCCTAAATATTCTGCGCAGAGTAAGGAGACATCTGTCTTCCCCTTCCTTGAGGGTAGCTGTTTACCCTAAAGTCAGCTGGTATTGGAAACTAATCGGGTTTAGTGGTTTGGTCGGTTTGATGGTTATATTTGGCTGGGTAAGTTTTGACATGGGAAGGCAGTCGGCGGGTTTTGATAGATCAGTCGCTAAAGCGACAGAGGTAGACCTGACTGCCAGAATTGGTAGATTAGAGGAGCAGAATATTGAACTGGGTAGAAAGGCAGTGAATCTTGAAGGAAAACTTAAGATGGCCTTGTCTGCACAGAATAAAGTTTCTAGGGAAATGGGAGCTCTGTCAGATGAAAATAATCGTCTAAAAGAAGAGGTGGTTTTTTTTGAAACATTAATGACTTCGGGCCAGGAGCCTGGAGGTGTCTCTGTCGCTCGATTTGAAGTTAATTCGTTATCAACCCCTGGAGAGTTCGAATACAGAATATTGATAGTACAATCTCAGCAGAGGGTGAAAGAGTTTAATGGGTTCTTCAGCCTGATTACTTATTTCAAAAAACCTTCTGGGGATAAAGATGATATAGTGCGAGTATCGGAGCCAAAAGCCAATGATCTAAGGTTTAAGTTTTACCAAAGAGCTATCGGTCGGTTTAGGTTGCCTGAAGGGGGTGAGCTTGTAAGCGTCGAGGCGAGGGTATTCAAAGATGGTATGGATGATCCTTTAGTCACGAGACAGGTTGAGTTTAACGATTTGGTAAATTAGCGATATGTTCAAAAAAAAAGAAAAGAAATCACAAAATCATATAGAAAGCTTAATTGGTGCTAGTACTCTAGTTGAAGGCGATTTGAGCTTCGTAGGAGGGGTTAGGATCGACGGCAAAGTAAAGGGGAGTGTTATCACGTCTGATGAGGAATCGGGAAAACTTGTTTTGAGCAAGAAAGCTCACATTGAGGGACAAATAAGAGTCTCACATGCAGTTATTGACGGTACGGTCGACGGTCCGGTATACGGTTCAAGCTTTGTTGAACTTCTGCCGAACGCTAAAGTCATAGGCGATGTTTACTATAAGACGATAGAGATTCATCTTGGAGCTGTTATTGAGGGAAGATTAGTACACCAGCCAGGAGAATCTGAAAAAAAAGTAGTGCCTTTGTCGGGCTAGAAAATGTGCTATAGTGACGCCCTATAAGCTAGGAAAGGTATTATGGAGATAACAAAAGAAAACCAAGCGTTGATATTTACAGAAGATGCGGCCTCTAAAGTTAGGGCTCTAATTGATGAGGAGGGGAATCCTGATCTCAAACTCAGAATTTTTGTTAGTGGTGGAGGATGCTCGGGTTTTCAGTATGGTTTTACTTTCGATGATACGGTTAACAGCGATGATACGGCTGTCCAAAACAATGGTGTTACGCTTTTAATAGATCCGATGAGTTACCAGTACCTAGCTGGCGCGGAAGTGGACTATAAGGAAGGAATTGAGGGTACTCAATTTGTTATTTCAAACCCCAACGCCACGAGCACCTGCGGCTGCGGCTCATCTTTTGCTGCTTAATTCTTATCTGTTAATATAAATTAACGGGGGTAGATCGCCCCCGCAATCCGCCTTCCTTTCGATCCGGTTACGTTTGTGGCATCGATGGGTTCGTTGCTAATTGTTTTTTTCGCAAGCCAGGCAAAGCCAAATGCCTCGACCCATTCCGCTTCAACGCCAAGTGAGTCGGTCAATTTCACTGATATCGTGCTGGTGGATGCGGAAATTTTATCCACTAGGTACTTATTGCGGGCACCTCCTCCACATACATACATTTCTTTAGCTCCTCTACAGTACTTGTTTTGGGCATCAACGATTGAATCCACTGTTAATTGTAATAAAGTCGCCTGAAGATCTTGAGATTGAGTATTTACAGGTTTGAGCTGATTGATCCAATCCAAATTAAATTGTTCGCTACCACAACTTTTTGGTGGAGGAAGGTTAAAAAAATAATGTTCCTTTAGTTTTTTCAATAAACTACTAACCACCTGTCCGCTTTTAGCCCAGTCTCCATTTTTGTCGAAAGCGTCACCTTTGCAAGTTTTTATCCAACGATCAAGCAAACAGTTGCCTGGCCCTGTATCAAATCCAGACACCGGATCACCGGGTGCTAAATTTGTTATATTGGCCATTCCTCCAATGTTTAAGATAACGCGATGCTTATCTTCGCTTCTGAAAAATGCATTATGAAATACTGGGGCGAGGGGGGCGCCTTGTCCCCCCGCGGCAATATCTCTTCCGCGAAAATCAATAACAGTAGTAATGTTGGTCAACTCTGCCAGAAGACTGCCATTGACTAGCTGACGTGTATATTTTTGCTCTGGGTTATGAGCGATTGTTTGACCATGACAGCCTATTGCTTTGATATTTTTAGACGAGGCATCAATGTTTTCAAGCAAAGTTTGAACTGACGCAGCGTATGCGCGCGTTATTTCAAGTTCCAGTATGGCAAATTCATCTATAGAAAGTTTACTATCTTGTTTAATCGACAAGATCTTATTTTTTACTTTTGGATTATATGGCACATAACACTCAGTTAATTTTCGCGGATGATTATGATCGAAGTCCGCTAAGCAGCAGTCTACTCCATCGGCACTGGTGCCGGACATTATCCCAATAAAAAGATTTTCCGAAGAAGTCACAGAGTGTTTTAGCGCATTTTTTTAGTTGAGTGTAAATTCAATTTAGCACGAATTACTTTATCACGGCGAGCTAATGTTTTCGATTTCTTTCGCTCGAAAGTCTATAATTATGTCCAAATGCGTCTGCGGGGCGATGTATAGAAGATGTTTGAATATGTTTTTTTACGGCCCTGTTTAAATCTTTTTAGGAGTCGGCTATGAGCGACATTTCAAGAGAAATGCAAATTATAAAAAGGGGTATTAATGAACTCTTGGTGGAGGAGGAGTTTAAAAAAAGACTCGAAACTGGCTCTCCGTTGCGAGTTAAAGCTGGGTTTGATCCAACCGCTCCCGACCTTCATCTGGGGCATACCGTACTATTAAATAAGTTGAAACAATTCCAGGACATGGGGCATCAAATTTTTTTCTTAATCGGTGATTTTACTGGTTTGATCGGCGACCCGACCGGAAAAAATGTTACCAGACCCCCGTTGACTAAAGACTTTATTACGAAAAACGCGGAGACATACACGGATCAGGTTTTCAAGATCCTCGATGAAAAAAAAACCAAGGTGGTATTTAATTCTAAATGGATCAATGAAATGTCGCCCTCAGAGATTATACAATTATCGGCGCGGTACACTGTTGCACGTATGCTGGAGCGGGATGATTTTGAAAAGCGTTATAAAAAAGGGGAATCAATTTCTATTCATGAATTTTTATACCCACTGGTTCAGGGTTACGATTCAGTGTATTTAAGATCAGACCTCGAGTTGGGTGGTGCTGATCAAAAGTTTAATCTTTTGGTTGGAAGAGAACTGCAAAAACAGTATGGCCAGATGCCGCAATGTATTTTAACCATGCCGCTGTTAGAGGGGTTAGACGGAATAAATAAAATGTCGAAGTCCCTCAATAACTATGTTGGTATTAACGAACACCCCAATGAAATGTTCGGAAAATTAATGTCGATTTCGGATGAGCTCATGTGGCGATATTTGGAACTGCTATCTTTTGAATCTATTGAGACAATAGTGAAATGGAGAAATGAAGTGACGGCAGGTAGAAACCCAAGGGATATTAAAGTGCTGCTTGGAAAAGAAATAGTTTCTCGTTTTCACGGCCAGGCAGCCGGAAAAACAGCAGAGGAGTATTTTGAGACCCGTTTTAAGCAGGGAAAGCTTCCCGATGAAATTCCAGAAATAAAAATGGAGTGGGTGGAAGGGAGAAATTCCTTATCCCAAATAATAAAAGCTGCCGGTTTGACCTCTAGCTCCTCTGAAGCGCTTAGAGCGATAAGTCAGGGAGGGGTCCGTTTGGATGGTAACAAGATTACGGACAAAGCCCTTTTAATCCCCCCCGGGAATTATATTTTGCAAGTAGGAAAACGTCGTTTTGCCAAAGTTTTGCTAACCTGATTAGCTTAAATTTCGAATTATCTCTAAAGATTTTTATTAACTATAGCTTGACCTGAAGGAGGTTCGCGGTATAATCGTCGGCTCCGCTTAAAAAGCGGTAGCTCTTTAACAATTTAACAGCCGAAGCGTGTGGGTACTGGCGATCTTTTACCCTATCTATTCAGACAGTTGGAGACTTATCGGTCGAAATTGTTTAGCGAAAGCTAAAAATTACTGTAGGTTTGGAAAACTTTAAGATACAAACGTGCTCACGCAAAACAGTAAGGGTTCTATTAAAAAAGAATCTTTTGAGTGAGAGCATATGTCCCAATTTAATTGGGATTTAAAACAGATGATTAAACTGAAGAGTTTGATCCTGGCTCAGATTGAACGCTGGCGGCATGCTTTACACATGCAAGTCGAACGGCAGCATGGAGAGCTTGCTCTCTGATGGCGAGTGGCGAACGGGTGAGTAATGCATCGGAACGTGTCCTAGAGTGGGGGATAGCTCGGCGAAAGCCGGATTAATACCGCATACGCTCTATGGAGGAAAGCGGGGGATCGTAAGACCTCGCGCTGTAGGAGCGGCCGATGTCGGATTAGCTTGTTGGTGGGGTAATGGCCTACCAAGGCTACGATCCGTAGCTGGTCTGAGAGGATGATCAGCCACACTGGAACTGAGACACGGTCCAGACTCCTACGGGAGGCAGCAGTGGGGAATTTTGGACAATGGGGGCAACCCTGATCCAGCCATGCCGCGTGCGGGATGAAGGCCTTCGGGTTGTAAACCGCTTTCGACCGGGACGAAATAGTTGAGGTCAATAGCCTTGATTGATGACGGTACCGGTATAAGAAGCACCGGCTAACTACGTGCCAGCAGCCGCGGTAATACGTAGGGTGCGAGCGTTAATCGGAATTACTGGGCGTAAAGCGTGCGCAGGCGGCTCTTTAAGACAGGTGTGAAAGCCCCGAGCTCAACTTGGGAACTGCGCTTGTGACTGGAGGGCTAGAGTGTAGCAGAGGGGGATAGAATTCCTGGTGTAGCAGTGAAATGCGTAGATATCAGGAGGAATACCGATGGCGAAGGCAGTCCCCTGGGTTAACACTGACGCTCATGCACGAAAGCGTGGGGAGCAAACAGGATTAGATACCCTGGTAGTCCACGCCCTAAACGATGTCAACTAGTTGTTGGGGAAGGAGACTTCTTTAGTAACGTAGCTAACGCGTGAAGTTGACCGCCTGGGGAGTACG
>PAHB01000085.1 GCA_002704665.1 Pseudomonadota bacterium | reverse complement strand
TTTACCAGATATGTTTTTTCTAAACCTAAACATTTTCACGAACCTCCCAATGTATCTTTTTGGATACCTATTAAATCCCGTATTCCAATTTCTGCGAGTTTTATCATTTCACTTAATTGGTTTGATGTAAAAGGATTCCCCTCGGCAGTTCCTTGGATTTCAATAAACTCACCGCTCTCGGTCATTACTAGATTCATATCGGTATCACAATTCGAATCTTCTCGATAATCCAAATCAATAATTGGCTGGCCGTTGAAAATGCCGACGGAAATTGCGGCGACAAATTTGTTGATAGGAGATTCGCCTATTACCTTCCTATCAATCAAATACCCTACTGCATCGTGCAACGCGACAAAAGCTCCTGAAATCGCTGCCGTTCGGGTGCCTCCGTCAGCTTGTAAGACATCGCAATCGACTTGGATAGTATTTTCACCTAGTTTTTCCAAATCAAGAATTGCTCGCAAGCTGCGTCCAATTAACCTTTGAATTTCCATAGTACGTCCCGACGCCTTCCCTCGGTTAACCTCCCTCACACTTCTTGTGTTAGTAGCCCGAGGAAGCATACTATATTCGGCCGTTAACCAACCTTGCCCCTTTCCTTTTATAAAGTTGGGAACTTTGTTCTCTACACTCGCATTACAAAGTACTCGGGTGTCTCCGAACTCAACTAACACCGAACCTTCGGCGTGTTTGGTGAAATTGCGTACAAAATTAACTTTCCGTAATTCAGAATTGCCTCGTCCACTCGGTCGCATTACACCTCCATTAATAAATTCCAATATTGACTTAATATCTTCCTAAGTCCATTCTAACGGTAAATTACGTTACATTTTAAAAGCTTTTAAAAAAAAGTATAAGTTCATATTTAAATCTTTAAAAACTACTTTTTGGGTTAGGTCACCAATGCGAAATATTTCAAGTATGACTGGTTATGCTACTGGCGTAACTGCCTCCCCAGAGGGGTCCATCAATGTCGAACTTAGATCAGTAAACCACCGCAACTTGGATTTACAATTTCGGTCATCCGAAGAATTTAGATCTTCTGAACCACAATTCAGAAGAATCATCCAAAATAGGGTTTCTCGTGGAAAAATTGAGTGCCGAATAGGTCGAACGGCGAGTTCCGCAAACACCTCAGACCTCAGAGTCAACGATGAGGCACTATTAACAATCCGAAAACTCTATGAACATATGAACGGCATTATTCCTAATTTAAAACCAATCTCAATCAATGAAATCCTCGGTTGGCCTGGAGTATTATCCGAAAAAACAGAGATCTCGGAAAATTTAGTCAGGGATACCAAAGATTTGTTAAATATAACCCTGGATAAGCTTCTCATCGAAAAAAATCGTGAGGGGGACTCACTTGCGGAAATACTTCTTAGTCGCATTCACAGAATATCCAAACTCATAAGGCAGATAGAGCCACTTCTACCTAATATAATGAAAAAAATTGAGAAAAAACTCTTGGTAAAATTTGAAGATGCTAGATTAAACCCTGATCAAGACAGACTTCAACAGGAATTAATTTTTTATGCTGCAAAGATTGATCTTGACGAGGAAATAGAGCGACTGAAAGTACATCTAAATGAAGCGGAAAACATATTAAATTCCGGTGGTGTATGCGGAAAAAAGCTAGACTTTTTAGCGCAAGAATTGAATCGCGAAACCAACACTTTAAGTGCAAAATCTATTGATTTCGACGTAACCAAAATCGCAATTGAAATAAAAACCCTCATAGAACAATTTAGAGAGCAAATTCAAAACATAGAATAATGGGCAAAATTTTTATAGTATGCGCACCCTCCGGAGCTGGTAAAACCTCGATTACTAGGCAGGTTATAGCTAATGATCCCAAAATACTACTCTCATTGTCACATACAACCAGATCACCGAGGAGCAGCGAAAAAGATGGAGCAGATTATTTTTTTGTTTCGGAAAATAAATTCCAGGAGCTTTCAAAAAATGGCATGTTTATTGAAACGGCAAAGGTGTACGGAAATTATTATGGAACTAGTAAGAAGTGGGTAGACGATACCCTCTCTGAGGGTTTTGATATATTGTTAGAAATCGATCCTGTTGGAGCGCAACAAATTAAATCAAATTTGGGAAGCTGCACAACTATTTTCATCCTACCACCGTCAAAAGATGAGCTTAAAAGTCGTCTAGTAAAAAGAGAGCGAGACAGCAAACTTGAGATAAAAACTAGGCTTAGTTCATTCGAAAATGAAATTAATCATTTAAACGAATTCGATTATGTTATTATAAACTCGAATTTAAACGATGCGGTGAACGATTTGATCACAATTGTGAGGGCAGAACGTTTAAAAATAACTGCCCAAAGCCAAATCATAAGTAATATTCTTGATTGAGGAAGATAATGGCACGGATCACGGTAGATGATTGTTTGGAAAGGATCCCCAATAGGTTTCAGCTCACATTGGTTGCAACGACCCGGGCAAGACAATTGGCGACGGGGGCGGAACAGAAAGTCGAAATAGTGAAAGATAAGCCCACCGTAGTAGCTTTAAGGGAGATAGCTGCTGGAAAAATTGGTGAGGAAATTTTAAATATTAAAATAACTGAATAAGTTATTAAAAACCATCGGGGAATTAAAACTGGTGGATACTAGGACTATTTCAAATACCCGGATATTACCGAAAAAAACTACTGGGAGTTATGTAGCAACCGACCTATTCGATCAAGCTAATTCCTATCTCAATCCGTCAGATGTCCTTTTACTGAAAACGGCATATGAATTTAGCGAAACTGCCCACCGAGGACAGTTCAGAAAAACTGGTGATCCCTACGTATCACACCCGATATCAGTCGCCCACATCCTCACCCACTGGAGGTTAGATGTCCAAACACTATCTGCTGCACTCCTCCACGACGTAGTAGAAGATACAGCCACCACCACAGTAGATATACAAAATCATTTTGGTGAGGTGATTGCAGAATTAGTTGATGGTGTTTCGAAGCTTGATCAAATAAAGTTTGAATCTAAGGCTCATCGTCAAGCTGAGAACTTTCGAAAAATGCTTCTGGCAATGTCTCGTGACGTTAGAGTAATGTTGATAAAGTTGGCTGACCGACTGCATAATATGCGCACTCTAGGCAGTATTTACCGCAAAAAACGATTACGGATTGCCCAGGAAACAGCAGAAATTTATGCTCCGATAGCGAACAGGCTCGGTTTAAATAACGTTTTTGAGGAACTGCAGGAGTTATCTTTTCGTCATCTTTATCCTAACAGGTTTAAGGTTATTACAAAGGCTTTAAAAAAAGCCCGGGGAAATCGTAAAGAACTCGTTGAAAGCATTTTGGATCAAACTCGGGACAAACTTAAACAGCAGGAAATTAACTCGTCCGTCACGGGGAGGGAAAAAAATACTTTCAGCGTTTATCGAAAAATGCGTGAAAAAACTCTCTCTTTTGCCGAAGTTTACGATATTTACGGATTCAGGGTTATTGTTGACGATATAACTAAATGTTACCAAGCCCTGGGAGCACTTCATCAAATGTTCAAACCCGTTCCCGGCAAATTTAAAGACTATATTGCAATGCCAAAAAACAACGGATACCAATCACTTCATACAACGCTGTTAGGGCCATATGGAACTCCTATCGAAATGCAAATACGAACGAAGGAAATGCACCGAATTGCAGAGGCCGGACTAGCATCTCACTGGCTTTATAAAGAATCTGGCACATCCTTAACTGATCTTCAGACGAAAACCCACCAATGGCTACAGAATCTTTTAGAAATACACATGGAATCTGGAAGTTCCACAGAGTTTTTAGAACATTTAAGAGTGGATCTTTTCCCTGATGAAGTTTACGTTCTTACTCCAAAGGGGGATATTATGTCCCTTCCTTATCAAGCTACTTGTGTGGACTTTGCTTACGCTGTTCATACAGATATTGGCAACCAAACCGTAGCTGCCAAACTTAACCATGAACTCGTTCCTCTTCGCAAAACGATTAAAACAGGAGATCGGGTTGAAATTATCACGACTGATAATGCGAAACCTAATTCTTCTTGGCTAGATTTTGTTGTTACAGCTAAGGCTAGGCACGGAATCAGGCACAGGCTTAAAACAATGCAGCATGATGAAGCCGTACACTTGGGTAGTCAAATTCTTGCGGGAGCTCTCAGAGCTCTTGATCCTACCAATACTGGTTTAGCTCTCAATTCTTGGGAGGAAATAGCTCCAAAGTTTGCAGATAAGTCCAAAAACCAAATATTGTCAGACATAGGCTTAGGAAAAACGCTAGCGATTGCTGTAGCCCGGAGCCTGCTGCTGCAGATTGATGAAAAAAAGATTGCTGAAAACACAGAAAATAGTCCTGAGCAACTTCTTATTCGAGGTTCGGAGGGTATGACCCTAGAATTCGGCATGTGTTGTACCCCAATCCCCGGAGATCCAATCATTGGACACATGAAAAAAGGCACTGGCCTCATAATACACACCCACGACTGTAAAACGCTCAGTACGCCCGGAACTCAAAACGTAAAATTTTTAGATGTGGCGTGGTCAGACAATACAGATAAAATGTTTACCGTCAAAATTAGTTTAATCGTATCGGATGCTCAAGGTGTTCTCGCAAAAGTAGCTTCCGAAATAACTAAGACGGACTCTAATATACAAAGCGCTATTGCAGAGCCCGGCGATTCATCTGCATACAGCTCGATGATTTTCACAATACAAGTAGAAAATCGCATGCATCTTGCTACCGTTATGCGTAGCCTCCGAAAGATTCCTGCTGTTATTCGTATAAACCGACTGAAAAGCCACTAAAGTCTGTGGCTTTTGACATTATTGAGAATTTCACAATTTTTTAATAAGTCTAATTTTTATCAGGACCTTGCATTTTACAAGGGACGCTGCATTTCACAAGTTGTCGGAAGAACCGTGTCTATCGCCTCTATCCTACCATCGGTCTTGAATCCCATTCCTGTTCGCTCAACATCATATTTTACTCCCTCGGCTCCGACTTTGCTGAGTGTAGAAACATATAAAGGCTGAAGTAATTGATGATTATCTTCTCTTATCCACACTTCCCCAACGGGTCCATTGAATTTGGAACCTTCAAGCGCTCTTGCTACTACCAAGGGGTCTAGCGACTGTGTATTCTCAATAGCTTGAGCCAACATTTCTACGGCATATAGCAATGTAACAAAATAGAGATCGTCCTTTGAGTCAGGATAACGACTCCTATAAGCGTCAACCAGCTCATCAGCCCCAAGTCCGACATTAGAGTGAAAGCCAGTAACTTGCTTCAATCTACCAATTCCGGCTTCACCAATTGAGGCAGGAGCTCCAACAAAGCCCGCATAATAGGTGTAAAAATCCACGTCTAAACCAGCCTCGTCACTGGCTTTTACAAGTAGTGACGCGTCGGGACCCCAATTGCCGGTCACCACAGTATCTGCTCCCGAGGCCTTAATTTTTGCAATATAAGGCATAAAATCCTTCACCTTCCCCAACGGATGTAAATCATCACCCACAATCTCCACATCCGGCCGTTTGGCTTTCAGCATTTGCTTTGCAGCCTTAGAAACAGCGTGTCCAAATGAATAATCTTGATTTATAAGGTATACCTTTCTGATATTATTTTGAGCGGCCATAAAATTTGTTAGCGCCTGCATTTTCATATCGACATCCGGATCAAACCTAAAATGCCAAAAATTACATTTTTCATTAGTTAATACAGGGTCTACCGCTGCGTAATTAAGGTAGATTACTGTAGATTCAGGATTTCTAGCATTATGTTTCTTTACTTTGTCCGTGAGTGCTCCGGCGACAGCAGATGAATTTCCTTGCAACAAAAAACTGACACCTTGGTCTACCATCTGTTGAAACGCTATCAAGGAATCCTCCGGTTTTCCTTTTCCGTCTAGTGCGACTACCTCGAGTTTCTGCCCTCCTAACACTCCTCCCCTCTGGTTTACCCGCTCAACCACTAACTCTAACTCTTGCTGAAAATGTTGACCGACATTGGCGAACGGCCCAGAAAGCGGATCAATGAATCCAATTTTTATCGTGTCAGCTGCTTTTTCACAACTTAATAGAGTGGAAAAAACAAAAAAAGCCAACAATAACTTGAGTAGTTTCACAAAAGAATTCATGTCCCATCTCCTTATGTTTATACCGAAAGGTAAACAAAAATTATTTCTTCGAGCGTTTAAAAGCGATTAATAAAATACGCTATTTCTTTTTTTTTACTAAAAAAAATTCTCTTTTTATTCCTTCGCTTTCCTCTTTTCTCAACCAATTTGGAAGCTTACCCCTTCCCGACCAAGTCTCCCCCGTTTTGTGGTTAATGTACTTAGGTTCCAATTTGCGAGTTCGATTACTGTCAGACGATCTGCCTTTTACCTTTATGTTTTTCCCCTTTTTCCTAAAAGAGTTAGCAACTTGTACCGCCTCGAGTATGTCCTCAACAGTAATGCCATACTGGGCCATCGAATCGAGAATTGAAAGCAAGACTGGTTTGATCTCCTGAGAGCGAAGGTCATTGGCTTGAACTTTTAATTCTTCAATCTTTTGATCTGCTTTTACCCTAATTCGCTCGATTTCGGCTAATTTTCTATCGTATGCGGTTGGTCTCGACATATGGCATCTACAAAATCATATTAATTTCTGGCACAATCAATTGTTACTTGAGTTTCAAACATTTTCAACCAAACTTTATTATATCTTACACAATTGTTCGGTTTAACATATTAATTCTAAATATGTGAGTGTTTCATTATTTGATAGCATTATTGGCTTAACCAAATTATAAATAAAGGAAAACAATGAGTAACGACCCAGTCACCCTTGATATACAGGATTCAATAGCGAGGATAAATTTTAATCGACCCGATTCATTTAATGCTATAAATACAGAAGCGGTTATCAAATTGCACGAAATCGTGAATAAGTTGTATTCAAATAAAAAAGTCCGCGTTGTGATACTTAGTGGGTCGGGCGATAAAGCCTTCTGCGCTGGAGGAGATGTGTCGGAATTTTCTCAAGCTGGCGATAGTATAGATCAAATGGTTCGAGAAATGACTAGCTATCTCCACGTTTCGATATCCAGGTTGGCCTGGTTAAACGCTCCCGTAATTGCCCGAGTCAACGGAGTTGCTGCCGGTGCAGGTCTAAGTTTTGTTGCATGCTGCGATTTGGCTATTTCCATCAATTCGGCAACCTTCACGAGCGCCTACACCAAGATAGGATTTACTCCCGATGGAAGTTCGACATTTTTTCTTCCCAGATTAATTGGCAGAAAAAGAGTACTAGAACTCTACCTAACAAATCGTGTACTCAGCGCTGAAGAGGCTCTCGAATGGGGCCTAATCAATCGAGTAACCAGTGGCCAAGACTTGGATTTAGAAACAGATAAACTAGCGCAAACTCTTGCTCGCGGACCAACTAAAGCGTTTGGAGGAATAAAAAAATTAGTAATGATGTCCCCAAATGATAGCCTTGAATCTCAAATGGAGAGGGAGACCCGATACATCGCTGAGATGACAGTATCAAAAGATGGGCTGGAAGGAGTCACGGCTTTTGTTGAAAAACGCAAGCCTAATTTCACCGGAGAATAAAACTAACCATTATGTTTTTTGAACCTCAAAAAAGAGATAAAACACAAGTACCCCATGACGTCTTTAAAGGTCTAATCATTCCGAGACCCGTGGGGTGGATCTCGACCGCCAACAAATCTGGGGATACAAATCTTGCCCCCTACAGCTTCTTCAACGGCATGTACAGTTGGCCAAACATACTCGGATTTTCCTCGGAGAAAAAAAAAGACTCCCTGCATTTCGCACGAGAAACGGGGGAATTTACTTGGAATATGGCCACGTGGGATTTAAGAGAAAATATGAACTTATCATCTGAGGGCCTCAAAATGGGACATAGCGAGTTTGAGTACTCGGGACTCACCCCAGAACAAGGCAGGATGGTAAGGGCTCCAAGAGTGGCGGAATCCCCAGCTTCGCTGGAGTGCAAAGTAACACAAATTTTAGAATTGACTGATATTGATGGAAAAAAGACCTCGGCTACGGTGGTGTTTGGGCAAGTTGTTGGGGTTCACATCGATGCAAATTTTTTAGTAAATGGGCGTGTAGATGCCGTGAAATTAAAACCCATAGCGAGATGTGGATATAACGAATATATCGTTATAAAAGAGGTATTTATGATGGAAAGACCACCCAGCGCCGGCAATCCTTTTGGGGGTGGGGACTGAAATTTAATGCTCCACAATGTACTTACACTGACTGTTTAACTAGTGAGAACCTGTGTAGGCGACGGAACTAGAATTGAGCGCGTAAACAATGTTTTATTTAAAAAAATCTCATTCGGTGTTAGTCTTACGCCTCATGAGTCTTTCTGTATAGGGCTCGTGTGTATTTAACAGAATAATTATTTGATATTCTTAGAGGAGAAATTATGCTACCAATCGACGATTTTGTCGGCATCACATTTTGGGTGATATCCGTTGCTATGGTCGCCTCCACGGTATTCTTTTTAATGGAAGCTAATCGTGCGGCAGCCAAGTGGAAAACTTCTTTGACGGTTGCAGCTTTAGTAACACTAGTTGCGGCTATTCATTACTTCTACATGCGAGAAGTATGGATCGATACTGGCGAGAGTCCGCTCGTATTTAGATATGTGGACTGGATTATTACCGTTCCCCTGCAAATAATCGAGTTTTATCTTATCCTAGCAGCTGTTGGGGCCGTTGCCGGAGGAGTCTTCATGAGACTTATGGTGGCTTCCTTCGTCATGCTGATTGCCGGGTACCTGGGTGAAGCAGGATACGTTAATGTTTGGCTTGGATTTGTCATAGGTATGGCAGGCTGG
>PAHB01000084.1 GCA_002704665.1 Pseudomonadota bacterium | reverse complement strand
TATTTTCAATTCTTTGTCCATTTACAATAAGGTAAAAAGCACTGGTATCTTACTTTGGCGCCAGCAAATCCAGCACTGAATCCACCGCTCTAGCTGAGGCATTTTTTTTCAAAGATAAAGCTATCTTATCGAATTTCTCTCTGAGCCGATTTCTAACAACATTGTCATTCAATAAGTTGTACAGAGCACAACTCAGGTTTTCTGAATTTGCCTCTTCCAGTAGTAACTCCGGGACTATGTAAGAATTCGATAAAATGTTAGGCAAACCCACGTAAGGCAAGTCAGTTTTCTTAAAGCGCATTATCCATTCAGAAATTTTCGGCATTTTGTAAGTGATAACCATTGGGACACCCAAAAGTGCGGCCTCCAAAGTTGCTGTGCCCGAAGCGATTAAGGCCACATCGCTCGAACTCAACGCTTCTGTCGAGTGACCATGCATTATTCTAAAATGCTTTTTTATCTTCTTGTGTTGATTGAGTGCATTATCAAAAACGTTTATGGTTTCACTACTTACAAGAGGCACTAAAAATATAATTTCTGGAAACTGTGACACAAGAATATCGGCTGCCGCCACCATCACTGGAGCTAGTTGTTCTACCTCACTTTGGCGGCTGCCCGGTAAAAGCGAGACAACTGGATTACAATTATTTAGCTCCAACTCCTTGCGCATTACATAATTTGGTGCTGTCGTGCTGAGAGAATCAGCAAGGGGATGTCCGACAAAACTTACGGGAATCTCATATTTTTCATATATTTTGTTTTCGAATGGGAAAAGCGTCAACACTTTGTCTACTGATTTTCCTATTTTTTTTATCCTGTTTTTTCGCCATGCCCAAATCGATGGACTGACATATTGAATTGTTTTAATTCCATTTTTTTTTAGCAGAAACTCTAAGTGTAAATTGAAATCTGGCGCGTCAATCCCTATAAAAATATCTGGCTGATATTCAATCAGTTGTCGTTTTAACCGACTTCTAATTAACAGTAATTCTGGCAAGGACTGTAATACTTCCACATATCCTCTAATTGACAATTTTTCCATGTCATAAAGAGACTTAAACCCTTGGGACTGCATGCGACTACCGCCAATTCCGAGAGCCTCAAATTTTAACGAACGCAGATGCATTTCTCGCAAAAAGTCAGCACCAATTGTGTCCCCGGAAGTCTCTCCTGCAACGATAGCCAATTTCATTTTTTTTGGCATGTTTTATGCAACGTGTTACCGCACTATGCTTCTTTTAGAACCGTCAATAAACTCTATAATCTTTTTTACTGATGCGCTATTAACCATTTCAGTTTTCATACGCTCTATAGCTTCCTCTAACGTAAGGCTGGACCGATAGATAATTTTGTATGCCATTTTAATATCTGCAATGACTGCACGATTATAGCCTAGCCGTTTCAACCCCTCTGTATTAATTCCGTGAGGTTTCGCTTTATTACCCATGACTGTTACAAACGGAGGGACATCCGCCAACACCACACTTCCAACTCCACTCATTGCATGAGCACCGATTCGGCAGAACTGATGCACCCCGGTAAATCCACCAAGAAACACATTATCCTGAACGATAATATGCCCACCCAATTGTACACAGTTTGCAAAGATTACGTTATTGCCAATTACACAATCGTGAGCCACATGAACGTAAGCCATAATCCAATTATTATTCCCAACAAAGGTATTTGCCCTATCTTGAATAGTTCCTGTGTTAAAGCTACAAAACTCTCGAATTACGTTGTCATCTCCGATGGTTAAAGTCGTATCTTCATTGCGGTATTTTTTATCCTGAGGAATTTCACCAATCGATACATGGTGAAAAATTGTATTGTTTTTTCCTATACTTGTTTGACCCTCGATAACGGCGTGAGATCCGATCTTAGTACCTGCACCTATAGTAACTTGCTCCCCAATGACTGAAAAAGGTCCAACCTCTACATCGTCAGCAACGGATGCTCCAGAATGTATTATCGCGCTCGGATGAATCATGATTCTTTCATTGTGCACATTAACTGAGCTTCAGTTACAACCTGTTCTTCTACTTCTGCTTTAGCCGAAAATTTCCATATTCCACGTAACGTCCTTAATATCTTTGACGTAATGACTAAACTATCTCCCGGAACTACGGGCCTTTTAAATCTCACCTTCTCTATCCCAACAAAATAAAAAGTATTCTTCTGACTATGCTTAACTTCATATTTTTTCAGGGCTACTAGAGCAGACGCTTGAGCCATAGCCTCAACTATTAGGACACCGGGCATAACACATTGATGAGGAAAATGACCAGAAAAAAAAGGTTCATTAAACGTAACGTTCTTTATCGCAACAATCTGCTCTGGATCACAGGAAATTACGCGATCTATTAATAGAAAAGGATATCGATGCGGCAGGTACTCCATAATATCCTGAATATTCATACTTTCGATTTTTATCTCCTAGTCAATATTTGTGATTATTAATTCTTTTTTAGTTTTCCAACCAATTTGCGCAAACTTCTAACTAAAGAGGCGTTACGTTTCCACTCTTCATGAGGATTAGTTGGATAAACCCCTGTGTATCTTCCTGGTTTCTTCAATGATTTATATATAAAGGTACCCCCCGAAATAATAATATCGTTTGCAATCTCCAAATGGCCTGAAATTCTCGCGCCTCCGCCAATTCGACAATTATCTCCTATTACGGTGCTGCCAGCTATTCCAACGCAAGCTGCGATCGCAGTATTTTCACCGACGTAACAATTATGTCCTATTTGAATTTGGTTATCCAACTTTACTCCCGATTTTATAATTGTATCGTCTAGTGCGCCTCTATCAATTGTTGTGTTGGCACCAATTTCACAATTGTCGCCGATAATTACCCTACCAAGTTGCGGAATTTTTATCCAAGATTTACCACTCCTTGCTAGCCCAAACCCATCTCCTCCAATTACTGCGCCTGCCTGAATAACTGTGTTAGCACCAATAATGCACCCATCTGCAATAGTAACATTCGGATACATTTTCACCCCTTCACCGATGGTAGCTTTTTTACCAATATAGCATCCGGCTTCGACATTAGCATTCGAATGAATATGCGCGTGATCACTAATAACGACGTTTGGGCCAATGGAGGAGTTATGTGCTATTTTTGCTGTTTCAGATACCACTGCATACTTTGATACCCCGCATGGCATTTTGTCTGGCGGATTAATGAATCTAGAAACTTGGGCGAAGTAGGCATAGGGATTGGTGGTCACAATTTTAGGTAAATTCGTGAGACTCGAGTCGTCATGACTCAAAATCACTGCGCTTGCTTTAGTATTCAAAAGCTCTTTGCGAAGTCGTTTATCACCAAAAAATATGAGATTACCTGATTTGGCAGACTTGATTGAGGCTACTTGGGTTACCATCGTCCCCGCGTCCCCTATTATATCGCCTCCAAAGAGCTCTACTATGTCTCTAAGCCGAAAAGACTTGGAATCTGGAACCTCCTCCATGGGTTTCCTATAGAAAAACCACTCTGTACATTATGAATAAATATCCAGTGATCTCGCTCACTTATCGGCGAGCGCCTTAATAACTTTGTCCGTAATATCTATTCTGGGACTTCGGTAAACTGCCTCTTGTAAAATTAAATCAAATTTTTCAGCCTCTGCTATTTCCTCAATGACTTTGTTGGCAATTTGCAGTACTACAGACAACTCCTCATTTCTTCTCATATTGAGATCTTCCCTGAATTCTCTCTGTTCTCGTTTAAATTCTCTATTAATTTTTGCTATTTCCTGTTCTCGTTTGCGCACTTGAGACTCGCTCATGGTCATAGATTCTTTTTCAAGCTTGGCTTGCATGTCTCTAACTTGTTTACCAAGCTTCTTAATGCTTTGTTCACGAGGAGCAAACTCTTTCTCGAGAGCCTTTAAAGCCTTTAATGCCGGTGCTGATTCCCTAAAAACTTTGTCGGTGCTGACAAAGCCTAACTTTAATTCCTCCGAATTTGATGCCAATGGGTTTCCAATACATATTATGAAAAAGAATATTGCTAAAAACCTATTCACTTTAAATCTCCTCTGTTGGTCCTCTTATTAATCTTTATTCTAAAATACCGTGCCAAGGGAAAATTGTATTCTCTCTTTTCTATCCGAATTGCTTGGGTTAAGAGGAAAACCGTAACTCAATTTTATCGGCCCAATCGGAGAGTACCAATTTAAACCAATACCTATCGAAGTTCTCAATTGGTCTATGATATCCAAATCCTCCCCGACATAGCCTTGATCTAGAAAGGCTGCCATCCGTAAGGTCCTGTCGCCATCTGTACCCGGCATTGGAAACAATACCGCGAGATTGGCCACAACAAGGTGATTGCCGCCCATAGAGTCCCCGTTGCTATCTTTTGGACCTATAGTAGACGTTCTATATCCTCTCACTGAGTTAACCCCACCCGCATAAAAATTTTTGTAAAAAGGCAATGGTTTATTACTAAATCCGTCAGCATAACCTAGGTTTCCCTTTAAGAACATTGTTAAATCCTCCGTCAACGGATAATACCACTGATGCTGATAGGTTAGACGGTAATAAGTCAAATCTCCTCCAGGTAATCCAGCCTCTCCTGATAACCTTTGTAAAGTACCATTATTGGGATAGATTGCGCTGTCTCTTTGATCTCTCATCCACCCTAATGTCCCTTTGTAAGTTACCGTATTTTCGCCGACGAGGTCTATAAATTCAACATATCTTTGTGTAGCATTTATCCCCAGTTTTGTCGTAGTATCCTCCATGGCGAGTCCATAATTTATACGGTCATACTCAGTAAGAGGAACTGAAAATCTAACCCCACCACCCAATGTGGCGGTATCATAAGTAGAAACACTCAGACTTGATACGTCAGTGTTTTGCTTGTAGATATCAAAACCACGGCTAACACCATCATCGGTGTAGTACGGATTCGTATAAGAAATTGAATACGATTGGTTTACTTCTCCAGTCTCTACCGCTAGTGATAGAGCGTTTCCTGAACCAAAAATATTTTGCTGTGTAACTCCCGCCGATAGAAGTAAACGTTCCGACGTAGAATACCCGATTCCTAAATTAATGTTTCCAGTGGCCCTCTCCGCAACTTTTATATCAAGTTCAACCTGATCTGGAACTCCATCAATTGGCTTTGTATCAATCTCCACCTCAGAAAAAAAGCCCAACATATCAATTCTTTGCTTCGATCTCTGTAGTTTTTTTGTAGAATACCAACTTCCTTCAAGCTGCCGCAACTCGCGCCTAACCACCTCATCCTTCGTGTCGGAGTTACCCCTTATCGAAATTTTTTTCACGTAGACTCGCCGTCCAGGATCTATGAATAGCGTGAAATCAACTTCTCCTTTTTCACGGCCTACATCAGGAACAGCTTTAACTACAGCATAGGCAAATCCGTCGTCACCGAGTCTATCGGAAATTTTTCCGGTGCTTTCGGTGAGTTTTTTACGCGAGAAGAACTCTCCTACTCGAATATTAACTAGCGAAAAAAGTTCTGACTCCTTGACACTAGTTTTACCCAGCAATTTTATGCCTGTTACAACAAACTTTTTTCCTTCTGTTAAATTAACCGTTATGAATATGCCTTTTTTATCAGGAGAAATTGACACTTGAGTTGAATCGATTGAAAATTCAAGAAAACCGTTATCCAAATAAAGCGACCTTATAGCTTCCAGGTCAGCCTCAAGTTTGGGCTTGGAGTATTGATCATTTTTTGTTAGCCAAGTCCAAAAACTACGTGTTGTTAATTTAAATTCGTCTAAAAGATCTCGGTTGCTATATGCCGAATTGCCGACAAATTGAATTTGTTTTATTTTCGCAATATCACCCTCTGATATTTCAAAATTTAATCCTACCCTATTTCTCTCCAATGGAGTCAAAGTCGACACAATATCAACGGCGTACCTACCGCGTGAAATATACTGATTTTTTAATTCAACCTCTGCCCTCTCCAAGATCGCTCTGTCAAAAATTCGAGATTCTGCAAGACCAATTCCGTTCAAAGCACTCTCAAGCTCTTCAATATCAAACTCCTCAGCACCAGTGATATTTATCTCTGCTATTGCCGGCCTTTCAACGAGGCGGATCACAAGAACATCTCCCTCAGCAGACATATGGATTTCTTTGAAGAAACCGGTTGCGAATAACTCCTTGATTGCGAGCGTTACCTTTCGGTCTGTAACTATGTCTCCTACCTTTATTGGCAAATACGCGAATACTGTTCCTGGCTCTGTTCTTTGGACCCCGTCGACAACTATGTCTCTTACCTCGAACGGCTCAAGAGCAAAAACGCCCTTGGACATTAGTAGACTCAAAAATATTAGTTTTGTTATTATTTGTTTCATTTGCCTAATTACTATAGAGCCGAATAACGTCGTTATAAATCGCAAGAACAAAGATTGTACCAATAAGTCCCAAACCTACACTTTGAATTGCCACAAATGACTTCTCTGATATAGCACTCCCCTTAACCGCTTCAATTGTTAAAAACACTAACCATCCCCCGTCCAAGACTGGTATAGGTAGCAAATTAATCACTCCGAGACTAATGCTAACAAGCGCAAGAAAACCGATAAAACTAGCAATACCAAAATTTGCAGTCTTGCCAGCATAGTCCGCTATTGTGACGGGCCCCGATAGATTTGATAAACTCACATCTCCTACCAACATTCTACCAATCATTTTAAGGGAAAAAACACTTATATCCCAAGTTTTTACTACACCCATGGCTAATGCCTTGGGTACGGAGTATTCTACCCGTACCAACAAATCTCGCTCTAGCGCTTCTGGAACTTCAGCCTTCACACCCAACCGCCCGACCAACTCTCCGTTTGCATCTACCGAGTCTATATTTACTCGCACTCTGACAAGTTGACCATCCCTATCTATTAAAATCATCCTCTCCGTTCCCGCTGATGCGCTTACGATCTCAACTAGGTGGGTAAAATTTTTAACCTGTTCGGCATCAATTTCTAGTATTTCATCCCCTGCTCTTAAACCCGCTCTAGATGCTCCTCCTCCTTCTATTAACTCACCAATGACTGCGGGAAAATCATACTTAATGGGCGACAAACCGATCGATTTCATAATGTCTGTATCAGACTCATAAAAGTCCATTTGAGCCGTGTCGAGGGTGGCAAGTCTCAACGCACCGTCTGTCCCCTGGACCTCCAGAGATATTTCAGAGTTATACATATTTTCTAGTATTTCCCACCTAAGCTGTTGCCAATTCTCTACCCTCTCATTATTTACTTTTTTTACCTCATCTCCTCTTTGGAGATCAGTTTGACCAGCTGCCGATGAGCTGATCGGAGTGTCTAAAATTGGTTTTAGGCTAGGGACTCCCATAACAAAAAGTATTGAATACAGAAATATTGCGAGTAAAAAATTCGCAAAAGGTCCTCCCGAAACAATTGCAGCCTTCGCGAAAAAATTTTGACGATAAAACGCTCGGCCATCATCATTTTGCGAAACCCGATTTTCTCGCATACCTAAAAAGTCGACAAAGCCTCCCAAGGGAATAGCCCCTATAGAAAACAGAGTCTTATCTCTCCCAAAACTTCTAGAAAAAATCGGTTTGCCAAATCCTATTGAGAATCTGAGCACTTTCACATTAAAAAATCTACCGACTAAATAATGTCCTAATTCATGAAAGACTACTAATATGCCAACAGAAATCACAAACCATAAAATATTGTCTATCCAAACCATATGATTAACTATAACTAAATTAACTCGAACGCACTATTTCTTGCCATTTTATCTGCCTCAAGAATATCATCTAAATTTTCGATTGGCGCATTGGGAAGATGATTGAGTACTTTCTCAATGATTGTTGAGATAGATGTAAAATCAAGAGAATGATTTAAAAATTCGGCCACTGCAACCTCATTAGCAGCATTCAGATATATTAGCGACCTGCCTCCTGAATTTAATGCTTGATATGCAAGTGCCAAGCAAGGAAACTTATCGAGATCCGGCTCCAAAAAAGATAGTTTACCGATCTCCGACAAAGACAAGTTTGGAGAAAAACTTTTTATTCGCTCCGGAAAACCCAGTGAGTAGGAAATAGGCGTTTTCATATCTGGTGTTCCAAGTTGGGCGAGAGTTGATCCGTCTATATACTCTACGAGTGAGTGAATGATACTCTCAGGATGAATCAAAACCTCTATTTGCTCCGAACTAAGATTGAAAAGATAAGAAGCCTCTATAACCTCCAGCCCTTTATTCATCATAGTTGCTGAATCTACCGATATTTTTTTCCCCATTTTCCACGTGGGATGCTCACATGCCTCCGTCGGATTTACTGTTTTTAACTTGCTTTTGTGGAAATGCAAAAAAGGGCCGCCTGAGGCTGTAAGAATAATTTTTTTTATCCCATGACGTTTAGGGTCTCGCCCATAATTAGATGGAAGCACTTGAAAAATGGCATTGTGCTCACTGTCTATTGGCAACAACAAACCTTTATTTTTCTGAACTAAATTTGTAAGTAAATCACCTGCCATTACCAAGGATTCTTTATTTGCCAGCATAATTTTTTTCCCTGCCTTGGCAGCCTCTAAGGTCGATCGGAGTCCTGCTGACCCAACGATGGCTGCCATGACAGAGTCCACTGAGTTTGACCGAACAATATCTTCAATTGATTCTAATCCAGTTAAAACAGTGCAATTTATTCTATTATTTTCCAATTTGAGAGATAGTGCTTTCGCAGCATCTTCCGACGCAAGACACACAACCTCCGGTTTAAATTCCACACATTGCTCAAACATTTTCTCAACGTTGGTATTCGCCACCAGAGCAAATGCCCTAAATTTACTAGGATTATGTCTTATGACTTCCAAGGTGCTGATGCCCACACTACCGGTCGAGCCTAGTATAGCGACGTTTTGCCTAGACACCAGAGGCTAAGCTCCTATTCCAGAAACCATTAAAAAAGCAAAGGGTAAAGCCAAAATCATACTATCTACACGATCAAGTAACCCCCCATGTCCGGGCAACAAATTACCACTATCCTTCAAATCACCTAGTCGTTTCAAAAGGGAAACAAACAAATCACCAAAAACACACAGAGCTACAATCAATCCAGTGTAAAGATATATTAATAAGGCGTCTCTCATCTCTGGCTGTAACAAATATACGAAGATTGATACAAAAATCGTGGCGCCGACGAAGGCCCCTTGGACTCCCTCCCAAGTTTTGTTTGGACTTATTTGGGGAGCTAAACTTGATTTGCCAAATTTTTTCCCCGTGAAATAGGCCGCTGTATCAGAAACAAAAACAATCCCGAGGACAGCCAGGAAAAAAAACGGATCTCTTTGCAACTCTAATATAGACAACCAAAGGTTGAAAAGAAGTATCCACCCTGTTATCGCTAATATAATTTTAGACTTGATATACCACCTAAAGTATATCGCCAATATTATTAATACTACCGACATTAATGTAATGAAAAAAACAATATTTTCCACGGTTTCTCTTGACGAATGGTAAAACTGAGGCATATTTAAACAAAGAAGAACTAATACATTCGCAAGCACAAGCGAAACTATAAAATAATTTTTTTTAAATCCGGTTAAACCAGAAATACTGCACCATTCTTTACCGCAAACAGAAATAAGGATAATTGTCAGTAAGGCCCATACCAACTGACTTGAGAAAATTACAAGAATGAGGAGAGAAGGTAAAGCTACCGCTGCAGTAAGAACTCTTTGTCTAAGCATAATTATAAAGGTATGATAAAGTTAGGGTTATAGCTTTTAAACACTCATTTAATACTCTCTGATTCAACATCTCGCCCCACACCACCAAACCGCCTTTGTCTTTTACGAAAAGATCCTATTGCTTGTTTGAGCGAATATTCATTAAAATCTGGCCATAATTTATCTGTGAAATAAAATTCAGTGTAAGCCATTTGCCATAATAAAAAATTACTAATTCTCTGTTCTCCACCAGTTCTTATAAACAACTCAGGCTCAGGGGCAAAACTGGTAGATAAATATTTCCCCAAATCTTCCTCCGAAAAATTTTTTTTTCCTTGATACTCAATATCCGTGGTCATTAAGTTGACAGCTCGTACTAAATCCCACCGGCCACCATAATTTGCCGCAATTGTAAGATTGAGTCCATCGTTTTCAGCTGTTAGATTTTCTGCTTCATTGATAGCACTTACAAGAACTTCTCCAAAAACGGTTCGATCGCCAATTATCCGGAGCCGAATATTATTAGAATGTAATTCTCTAACCTCCTTTCGCAACGCTATCAAAAACAAATCCATAAGAAAAGATACTTCCTCAGCCGGGCGTCGCCAATTTTCAGTTGAAAACGCGAATAAAGTAAGATACTTTATTCCCAATTTAGCAGAACCGGTCACGACATCCCTAACGGCCTCTAATCCTTTTCGATGTCCAATTGCTCTAGGTAATTTTTTGTTTTTTGCCCACCGACCATTGCCGTCCATAATTATCGCAATATGCTCAATTGATGATCTTTTTTTTGGTCTTTCATTGGTAGCCGACTTAAACAATTGTCTCATACTGATAGCAAATCGGTCTCTTTTGCCGAAAAAATTTTTTCCGCTTCTGAAATAGTCAGATTGGTCAGTTCTTGAACAGAACTAGCAGCCCGGCGTTCATCATCCTCAGAAATATTTTTTCCCTTTAGCAAATCCTTCAAACGGTTATTAGCGTCCCGCCTTACATTTCTTATCGAAATTTTACAGCTTTCTGTATGAGATTTAACCACTTTGACTAACTCCCTTCTCCTTTCCTCGGTAAGGGGGGGCATGGGTACTCTGATCGCATCGCCGTTGACGGCGGGATTAAGCCCGAGATCAGCCTCCCTTACAGCTTTATCCACTACAGCAACTAGTTTTTTATCCCAGGGCGTCACAATAAGAGTTTGTGAATCAAGCACACTAACATTAGCAACTTGGCTTAAAGGAGTCATCGTTCCGTAATAATCAATTTGAATTTGATCGAACAAACCAGCATGCGCTCGACCCGACCTGACCTTACTTAACTCATTTTTAAGGGAATTAAGTGAGCTATGCATTTTTTCTCGTGCTTCGTCTTGAACTTGTTTAATTGACATTTTTTTCTCAGTTGTGAACAAAGGTTCCCTCATCTTCGCCAAGAACTACTCTTTTAAGAGCTCCTTTTTTTAGAATACTAAAAACACAAATTGGGAGTCTTTGATCACGACATAGCGTTAGTGCCGTAGCATCCATAACTTGTAGTTTTTTTACTATAGCATCATCGAAGCTAATTTTGTTATATAGTGAAGCATTTGGATTTGTTTTAGGATCTTCGTCGTAGACACCATCAACCTTTGTACCCTTCACCACTATATCAACATTCATCTCCATGCCTCGCAACGCCGCCGCAGTATCAGTCGTAAAAAAAGGGTTGCCAGTCCCCGCAGCGAAAATCACAACCCGATTTAGTTCGAGATGCCGCACGGCCTTTCCTCTTGTGTAGGGTTCCGCAACTTGAGCAATATTTATCGCTGATTGGACACGACTTATTACGCCCTTCCTGCGCATCTCGTCTTGCAGTGCCAAGGCATTCATAACGGTAGCTAACATCCCCATGTAGTCAGCAGTAGCTCTGTCCATGCCCTTTGCCGCAGGCGCAATACCCCTAAACAGATTGCCTCCTCCAATTACAATTGCAACTTTAACAGCCAGATCCAACACATCTTGTATCTCTTCAACCACGCCAGAGATCGTTTTTTGATTTATACCAAATGCATCCTCTCCCATGAGAGCTTCACCGGAGAGTTTCAATAAAATTTTTTTATACGCTGGGGCCATAAATTTCGGCAACTATTTATAATAAAATCCACAACAAAGCTTCCAGACCCTTTATTGCATTTTGGAAGCCTGCGCCTTCACTTCAGCGACGAAATCCGCTGATTTTTTTTCAATACCTTCTCCTACAATGAACAAATTAAAGCCATGGACTTTCGCGTTCAAACCCTTGACCAGTTGCCCAACGGACTGCTTATCGTTTTTGACAAAGGACTGACCCAGTAATGTGACATCAGACAGATATTTTTTTATTGTACCTTCAACAATTTTTTCTACAATGTCGGGATTCTTCCCCGACTCTAGCGCCCTGTCTCTAGCAATTTGCCCCTCTCTGTCAATCAAGTCTGGTGGAATCCCATCACTCGAAACAGCCACGGGCCTCATTGCGGCAATATGCATTGCCAGATCCTTTTGCAACTCATTATCACCACCCTCAATATCCACCAATACACCAATTCTTCCGCCGTGAACGTAATAATTCAATGCACCTTTCGCTTTCACCAACGCAACCCTTCGCCAAGTTATATTTTCACCGAGTCTCATAACAAGCTTTTGCCGAATTACTTCTAGGGACTCTCCATTCACATCAATTTCACCTAAACCAGAGATCTCTTTTATTTGATTTTCGACGACAAGTTGCGCCACTTGGGTGACAAAGCCCTTGAAGCTTTCATCCTTCCCTACAAAGTCGGTCTCACAATTTATTTCTACCAATGCTCCGATTTTTTTATCCGAGCTAATGTTAACACCGACAGCACCTTCCGCAGCAACTCGTCCAGCCACCTTACTTGCTTTCGAACCACTCTTGACCCTAAGAAGATTTTCAGCCTCCTCAATATCTCCTTTTGCCTCTTGAAGCGCTTTTTTACACTCCATCATACCCAGACCCGTTAGATCTCGTAACTCCTTAACCTTAGATGCGGTAATTTCAAACATATTTTTTGACCCCCAACCTCCGTGCAAAACCTAATAACCAAACTCTCCGTTTTAATCTTGATCTTTTCCGACTTCACCGCCGTTGTTTTCTTCATCGACGAAATCCTCTTCTACGAGCTGATTAATTGCGTCATTTTTTCCCGCTATTATTGCATCAGCTACTCCGGAAGCATAAAGCCTAATTGCGCTACTTGCATCATCGTTTCCTGGAATTACATACTGTACACCTTCGGTGGAATGATTGGAGTCAACAACCCCGATTACCGGAATATCTAACCTTTTCGCCTCTTCAACAGCTATTTTTTGATAACCAACGTCAATCACGAAAAGTGCGTCGGGGAGACGATTCAAATCTTTGATTCCCCCTAAACTTCTCCTCAATTTGTCTAACTCTCTATGCAAAGTCAAAGCCTCTTTTTTTGAAAGTTGGTCCATGGATCCGTCTTGCTCCATCACTTCCATATCCCTAAGCCTTTTAATTGACTTTTTTACTGTTTTAAAATTTGTAAACATCCCTCCAAGCCAGCGATGATCAACGTATGGAGATCCTGCACGGACGGCCTCAGTTCTAATTATTTCTGTGGCTTGCCGTTTTGTCCCTACAAACAAAATTGTTCCCTTGTTAGCCGATAGAGATCGTACATACTGTATCGCCTCTTGATACATTACAAGAGTCTTTTCTAAGTTGATGATATGAATCTTATTGCGATGACCAAAAATGTAAGGAGCCATTTTGGGATTCCAATACCTCGTTTGATGACCAAAGTGAACCCCTGCCTCTAACATCTGCCGCATGGTAACTGACATATTTTCTCTCCTACCGAGTTAATCCTCCGCCCCCAAAACTCGTCCCATATTTAATGAAACGTGAGCACTCGGAAAAAATCCCTAGAGGCGCGCGTATTTAAAAAACTCGAGGATTCTATCATGATTTTGAAACCAATCAAATCTACGGTCAATTTGCTTTTTCAGAACCTTCATTAAAATTTCTCTGCGCCATCGCCTCATACAGTGCAACCCCAGCGGCAACAGAAAGGTTTAGACTTTCAATTTGGCCCAACATCGGGATGGATACAAACTCGCTACATAATTCCTTTGTAAGACGGCGAAGCCCTTTTTCTTCCCCACCAAAAACCAGCGCTATCTTCCCTCTAAGATTAACCTTAGATATATTTGTTGGAGCTGTTTGACTGACCCCAACAAGCTTAATACCGCTACTTTTAATTTGACGCAGCGTTCTAGACAAATTGGTAACTTGAAAAAAATTTACTCGTTCAGCTGAACCGGAGGCCACCTTCAAAGTCCCGGGTGTGAGCGAGGCTGCCCGGTCTTTGGGTGTAACAATTGCATTGACCCCAAAAGCTTCAGATACTCTAAAACATGCACCTAAGTTACGGCTATCGGTCACTCCATCTAATACTAACAACAAAGGTTTTTTGGTCCCACTTATAATACTCTGTAAGTCGGATTTTTGGCCTATCCCAGAAGCCAGAAGCCCGACTGCGCCTTGATGTTTGGCACCCGCTGTTGTCAAGTCCAGATTATGCGAGGACATCCATTCTATTTCCACATTTTTCTGTTGAGCAAAATGAATAATATCTAGCGCGCGACGGCTCCCCTTCGATTTATCAACTAGGATTTTCTTAAAGGTTTCCGGAGACTCTTGCAACCTAGATAGTATCGCATGGTAACCATAAATAAGCTTAGCATTTTCCATTCGCAATTTTTCCAGACCAATCTCTATCATCTTTATTCTATATCAAAATCAATTTGACTCTGTTCAATATTCACTTTAGTCACCTTAACCAATAACTTATCGCCCAAAGAAAAACAGTCTAGGCCTCGCTCTCCATGAATCTGGCATTTTATTTCATCATAATGATAGTAGTCTGAGCCTAACTGTGAGATGTGAACCAACCCATCTACAGGATATTTATCCAGAGTTACGAAAATTCCAAATTCACGTACACCGCTGATGATGCCGCTGAATGTTTCGCCTACTTTTCTACTCATAAAAAGGCATTTGCACCAGCTTAAGGCATCTCTCGACGCCGAATCACTCAACTGCTCTCTGGATGATAAATACCCCCCCAAACTGACCTGTTTGTCAAATTCGCCTTCACGCCCTAACAACAGAGATTTTATAATCCTATGACAAACCAGATCGGGATAACGCCTTATAGGCGACGTAAAATGAGTGTAGGCCTCGTAGGCCAATCCAAAATGGCCTGAATTTTCACTGCTATAAAAGGCACGCTCCAAGGACTGCATAACTAGGATCTCAATTAGCGACGCTTGGGGATGAGATTTTATGAAGGATAATAAGGCTTGATACTCTTTTGGACTAGCTTGATCAAAATTGTACTCCACTCCAAACGACTGCAACTCTCTAACCAAGCGAGTTATTTTTTCATCACTCGGCACCTCGTGCACGCGATAAAGGTTGGGAGAGTTTGTTTTTTTTGTAAAATCGGCGGCACACAGATTCGCTGCCAGCATAGCTTCCTCAACGATACCGTGAGAAACATATTTTTGTGCCGTTGCGATACACTCAACATAGCCCTGTTTGTTAAATTTGATTGTTGCCTCTCTAGAACTAAAGGCGAGTCCTCCTCTTCTGTTTCTTGCTTGGGCAAATATTTTATAAAGCTCGAAAAGATTATTAACATTCGCTAGTACGCCCTCTTTCAAATCTGCCTTTTTACTGTTTACGGGTCGTATGATTTTATCAAACTGATGATAGGTAATTCGAGCCTTAGACTCGATTATCGCTTGGTAAAATTTGTATTTGTTTATTCTTCCATCTTTATCAACCATCATATCGCAAACTAACACTAATCTTTCGCAGTTGGGTTTTAGGGAACATAGGTTGTTAGATAGCTCCTCGGGCAACATTGGCAAAACGGTTCTAGGAAAATAAATAGATGTTCCTCTCTCTCTAGCGGCCAAATCTAACGCATTTCCTTCTTCGACAAAAAAATCGACATCCGCAATAGCTACTTTTAATGAGTACCCCTGGACCTCTTTAGCGCAAAAAACTGCATCATCAAAATCTTTTGCATCTTCGCCGTCAACAGTTATAAAATCCTGATCTCTTAGGTCCTCTCGATATTTAATTTCCTTTTTCAACAAGGCTGGAGAATAATTAGAGCAAATACTTCTTACATCATCGGAAAATTCGAATGACAATTCATATTTAAAAATCTGTACTCTCGACTCAATACCAAAAGCATCCGGAAATCCCCATATCTCAATTAGGTTGAGAAAAAACTGATTCTCTCGATCAAACTTGATATCTATTTCGCATAAAACAATTTGTCCAATTTGCGGGTCTCCAGCCGATAATTTATCAACTGGTATTTTTTTTCCAAATCCCTTCCCAATTGGCACAATAAACTTTTCATTGTTTTTTTTACCGAATGTTCCTAAAACTTGTTTTGTTCTCCGTTTCTCAACACCTATGATTTCAATCTCGTCGCCTACTCTCTTTTTTTTCTTCTTTATTTCTACTAAAACGACATCTCCATCAAAAACATTTCTCATTTGTTTGCGATTTACGAAATAACGTATTTTGCTGTTTTTTTCTGTAAATATCCCGGTATTATCTCTTTTTCTTTCTATAATGCCCGACGCGCGATACTTCCCCTTTTTCATTCTTTTAACCTATTTATCTTCTGGTAAAAATTCATGTAAAACGTTTTTTTGTTGTGTAACAAAACATATGATTGCTTGGAATTTCTTGATATTATTTTCAGCTATATATGTTGCCCAGGTGGCGGAATTGGTAGACGCACCAGGTTCAGGTCCTGGCGGTGTAAAAACTGTGGAGGTTCGAGTCCTCTCCTGGGCACCAAATCACAGTATTTCCAGTGAGTTTCGTATGATAGTGTCTTTTCGGTCTGGGCCTGTAGAAATTATATCTATGGGTACTTCGCAGATTTCTTCTAGCCTCTCCACATATTTTTTCGCATTTATTGGGAGCTCATCAAATTTAGTTATACCTCGAGTAGATTTTGACCATCCCGGCAACTGCTCAAAAATAGGCTTACAACTCGATATCACCCCCTCGTCAATGGGAAAATCGGATATTTCCTCGCCGTTAAAATCATAGCTCGTACAAAAACTTAATTCATCCATTCCATCTAAAACATCAATCTTCGTCAAACACAAATTAGTTATACCATTTAATCTAATCGATTTTTTTAGTGCTACCAAATCTAACCAACCGCATCTCCTGGCTCTCCCGGTGGTAGCGCCAAACTCATGTCCCTTTTGAGCTATCATTTTGCCGGTATTATTTTCCAATTCAGTCGGAAACGGCCCCAAACCTACTCGCGTGCAATATGCTTTACTTATTCCCAAAACTTTATTGATCAAAAGTGGTGAAACGCCCACTCCCGCAGAAACTGCTCCAGCGACGCAGTTGCTGGATGTCACGTAAGGATACGTCCCGTGGTCAATATCAAGTAGGGTTCCCTGGGCCCCTTCAAACAAAAACTTCTTACCTTCAGCCATCTTCTCCGAAACCAGCTTACTCACATCATCAACCAGTGGTTTGATTTTCTCAGCCAAAAACATGGTCTGGTCAAATAACTTTGTTGCCGAAAACTGTTCCAATCTAAAGTAATTTTTTAAAACAAAATTGTGGAAATCAAGAGCACTCTCTAATTTCTGTTTCAACAAAGATTCAGTAAATAAGTCATGAATCCTGATTGCTCGCCTTGCAACCTTATCTTCGTATGCCGGCCCAATTCCACGCCCCGTAGTGCCTATTTTTTTTACACCATTACTCCCCTCGCGCGCATTATCCAAGGCAATGTGATAAGGCATAATAATGGGGCAAATACTACTTACTTTTAATCTTTCGGTAACCGAGGAATCTGAGCGTTCCAAGATATTTATCTCTTGAACTAAGGCCTCTGGTGAGAGCACTACTCCGTTCCCTATATAGCACTCTACATTTTTACGAAGTATTCCAGAAGGTACCAGATGCAATATTGTCTTCTGCCCGGAAATTACAAGTGTGTGCCCGGCATTATGACCTCCCTGGAACCTAACCACCCCATCTAGGCCCTCGGTTAGCCAATCAACTATCTTTCCTTTGCCTTCGTCCCCCCATTGAGAACCAACAACAACCCAATTATCAGCCATTCATATTTTTCCTTAAATATCCTGATTTTTTTTATTATTATTTTTTATTTTCACTGACAATCCATTCACCATTTACCAATACCAACCTACTGGTACTATCTAGCGGCTTAACCGTCTTCGTTACTTCACCGACGTAGTCTACAATAACGCTTGTGCCTGCTTTACGTAGTTCTTCAATAGTTTTTTGTAGCAAGGAATCAGCTGGTAACCAGGGCGCATAGACCCTTGTTTTTGGTATAAAGGACGTAGAAAGTTTACTGAGCATGCGCAAGTCCATCGTAAATCCGGTTGCGGGTCGGGCTCGCCCAAAAGCTCGACCGAGATCATCATAACGACCACCCCAGCCCAAGGCATCATTATTGCCCACAGAATATAATGAAAACACCAGACCAGTGTGATACTTGAATCCCCGAAGATCAACAAAGTCATAGGAAATACTTCCAACTTTTGTTTTTAGTGTCTGTTCGACTACTCTCAAATTTTCGAGCGCTTTGTCGATTACTTTCAAATCCGGCAAAAGACTTTTTGCTCCTCTGAGTGCGTCAGAATCACCAGTCAGTTTTGGCAGATCGACTAGAGCATTTTTAATTTTTTTATCAAACCTTTTACATATAAGACTAATTTCGGGTCGGTCTCTATTTTTTAAAGCTTCATACAAATCATTCATCAACTTAGAGTTATTTTTAACACCCGCCGCGCTCATTAACGCTCGTACTACTCCCTGATTACCAAGAACCAAATGGACACGATCCCGACCAACCCCAACCGCAGACAAAATATCAAGCATAACAGCTTGGATTTCTAGGTCACCCTCTAGGCCAGAGAGACCGTACATTTCTGCCCCTATTTGAAGAGGCTCTCTTGTCGAAAATAATCCTTTTGGCATAGTGTGCAAAACACTGCCGGCATAACATAAGCGTACAATATCTGATTTATTTAAGATATGGGAATCAATCCTTGCAGCCTGAATAGTCATATCTGCCCTTATCCCCATGGTTTTACCTGACAATTGATCAAAAAGCTTAAAAGTTAAGCCCTCGACATCGTCGGCAATTCCGCTCACAAGAGACTCCAAATACTCAATGAGTGGAGGCATGACTAACTGATAGCCGTGGGAGCGCATTTTATCTACCGCCGCTCTTCTAGCCGATTCAATGACGTCAACTTCGTTCGGCGGAATGTCTTCAATATAATCAGGCAGTAACCATTTACTCATTATTTTAGTGCCAGTT
>PAHB01000083.1 GCA_002704665.1 Pseudomonadota bacterium | reverse complement strand
TTACGATAGAAAATTATAAACAACACTACCACATAGACCGGTCGCAAGCTCATCGGGTGCATGAGTTGACTAAACAACTTACAAAAGAAATTTTCGACTCTCAGATACAATTAATCAAAGATGATTTAAAAGTTCTACTTTGGGCGGCTCAACTACATGAAATAGGGTTTTCGATAGGATACAGCGGATATCATAGACATGGAGCCTATATACTTGAAAATGCTGAGATGCCAGGCTTTTCCACTAGCGAACAAAAAAAATTAGCTGCATTTGTGAAATCACACCGGCGATCATTAGACAAAAGCTTTTCCCTCGATAATCCAGACTTAGATTGGCGTTTAATTTTAGCTCTCAGGCTTGCCACCCTGTTTTATCGAAAGCGGGCAGCTTTACGAAAACCGAATCTGAAGTTATCAAGCAAAAATAATGCAGCGATACTATTTGTCGACAAACAATGGCTTCAACGTAATCCGTTGACTAAATTAGCGCTTGAAGAAGAGAGTGAAAATTGGAACCGAATAGGAATTATGCTAAGCGTAGAAATTCAATAGACATGAAATATACGTTATTATCTCCCCTAACGGATATAAAATAAGAGTATTATTAATTTGTTTTGTTTTACATATTGGCCTCTCCTTGGCAAAAAAAATGAAAAAAAATGATAAGCATTTTGAGATGGACACTATAGTTCCGCGAGAATTAGGTGTGCTAGAATTTAATCGCCGTGTTTTAGAACTTGCCAATGATTCCGCTATCCCAGTTCTTGAAAGATTAAAATTTATTTGCATCACTAGCAATAATTTGGATGAATTTTTTGAAGTACTTGTTGCCCGACTTAAAACAGAATTTAATGAAGAGAAAAATGAAAAATCTAAAAAAATCGCCATTTTACTCGAAGAAATTAGTGCAAAATCTTTTGAACTTATAAAATTACAATACAGAATTTTAAACGATCAAATAATTCCTGAGCTCGAAAAACATAATATTTTTTTGAAGAAAAAAGAAAATCTAAACAAAGAGCAAATCCAATGGGTGAGTGACTATTTCATAAGTGAAGTAAAACCAGTACTTACACCAATCGCAATAGATCCGGCTCACCCATTTCCACGAGTTTTAAATAAAAGTCTAAATTTTGCTGTTGAAGTAGAAGGGGAAGATGCTTTTAAACGGAAAGTCAAAATTGCTATTGTCCAAGTTCCCCGCAGTCTACCCAGAATTATTGAACTCCCATCAAATATATCTGAGGGCACACGGAGTTTTATTACGATATCATCTATCGTGCATATTCATATGAAAAGTGTTTTACCCGGAGTAAAGGTCGTTGGATCGCACCAGTTTCGCGTAACCAGAAACAGTGAGCTTTTCGTGGATGAAGAAGAAGTTACCGATTTGCGAGATGCGCTGAAAGGAGAATTGTCGGATCGCCATTACGGCGCCTCCGTGAGATTAGAAACCTCAAAGCAATGTCCTAAAAAGATTTCGGACTTTCTTCTTGGTGAACTGGAACTAGAGAAAAACGATCTATTTTTAGTAGATGGCCCTGTAAATTTAGTTCGCCTAATGTCACTTCCCACACTTTTAGAAAATCCTGAATTAGAGTTTCCCAAGTTTGTTCCAGGAATTCCCGATCAAATAAAAAAACATGAAAACATTTTCAACGCAATAGATGAAAAAGATATTTTACTTCATCATCCCTATCAATCTTTCTCACCGGTAATTGATTTTTTAGATGTGGCCTCCAACGACCCAACTGTGGTAGCTATAAAGCAAACAGTTTACCGAACTGGCGTAGATTCAGCGGTAATGGAAAAACTAATAAATGCTGCGCGAAAAGGCAAACAAGTTACAGTAGCCTTAGAACTTTTTGCAAGATTTGATGAAGAAACTAACTATGACTGGGCAAGAAGACTAGAGAATGCTGGAGTAACGGTAGTCTATGGAGTTGTTGGCTTCAAAACACATGCCAAAATGCTCCTTGTTCTTCGGAAATTAAATAAAAAGCTACGATATTACTGCCATTTGGGAACTGGAAACTACAATGCAGACACGGCGAAAAAATATACCGACCTTGGGTTTTTAACCAGCAATCAAGAGCTGGGCAGCGACATCAATAGCGTTTTTTCCCAACTTACTGGAGTCGGCCAAAACGCTCCTCATAAAAAATTATGGGTAGCTCCTTTTCATCTAAAAGATCTAGTAATGTCGTCTATTGAAAAAGAGATGAAAATTGCCTCCGAAGGAGGAGTTGCCAAGATTTATGCTAAAGTAAATGCACTCACAGACGAGGGCGTAATAAATAAACTATATGCTGCGTCAAAAGCCGGTGTTAATATCAACTTGGTAGTTAGAGGAGCGTGTGGCCTTCGCCCTGGAATAAAAGGACTATCAGAAAATATCTCGGTGCGCTCTATTTTAGGGCAATTTCTTGAACACTCTAGAGTCGTGATGTTTTTTAATAATGGTAAAAACGATCTTTACATAGGTAGTGCTGACTGGATGAGGCGTAATTTACATCAAAGGATGGAAGTTTACTTTCCTATCGTGGATCCAACACTAAAAGAACGAATTATTAACGAAACTTTAGTTGCAGATATTAAAGACGATTCAAAAGCATGGGAATTAAAACCAAACCACACATACAAAAGAATAAAAAATAGGAAAAGCCATTTTTTTTCCGCACAAACCTATAATTTAGAAAAAATGACCGACTGGGTTAAACCAAAATGACGATAAGGTAAAAGCGGATGGATTTAATACTTTGGAGACATGCTGACGCAGAATTCGGTGCTGCTGATATGAACAGAAAACTTACCAAAAAAGGTATCAAGCAAGCTAAAGATATGGCCGATTGGCTCAAACCTAGAATCCCAAAACCATGGCGGCTGATTTCTAGCCCAGCAGACAGGGCTAAAGAAACCGCCCGAGCTTTATCAAACATGATGGATATCGAGAGCGAAATTGCGCCTGGCTCTGACTACCTTACCCTCTTAGCCGTAGCCAATTGGCCAGAGTCAGAAACGACAACTATAGTCGTTGCTCACCAACCAACCATTGGGGATGCTGCAGCGTATTTGATGGGTAGTAAAGAGCGAGGATGGAGCGTCCGTAAAAGTGCAGTGCTTTGGTTTTCTTACAGAATCAGATTCAAAACTGAACAAGTTGTATTAAGAGCCGTTATGAACCCCGACTTACTTTAGAATTTCAGAATATGCATTTCATGAGTTGTTTAACAGCTGATATGTTTTTCTCAACCAAGATTTGATCAACTAACGCATCGGCTTCTCCAGAAAGTCGAGCGGCATGCTGCAGTTTTCGGTAATACCGATAAGACTGTGCAGCTAATTTAGCCGTGTGCTCAGGGATCAAATTATTTTTTGCAGCTAGTTCTAATAAAGCCAAATTACCAATATTATCAGCAAACTCAGGAAATTTATGTGCATTACACAAAATCAGAGCCTGAATACAAAATTCCACATCGATTAGACCACCACGGCTATTTTTTATATCAAACTTATCTTTCGGAGTTTTTAATCCTGATATCATCCTCTCGCGCATGGGGATAATTTCGTGTACTACTACCTCGTGCTGTCTCGGCTTAGCTAGTACTTTTTTTCGTAACATCTCGAAATCTTCACAAATGGCCTTGTCACCGGCGATAGCACGCGCTTTTGTAAGAGCCTGATATTCCCACATCCATGCATCATTAGCCAAATACTCTTCGAAAACGTCTATGGATGTAACCAAAACGCCAAATGCTCCGTGAGGTCTGAGTTGAAGGTCAACCTCATATAGAGCGCCAAATGATGTGGTTGCCCGCAACCAGCCACAGAGACGTTTCGCAAGATTTGCATACAGGCTGAAGTCATCAGAATCATCTCCTCTGTATAAAAATATTATGTCTAGATCCGACATGTAACCAATTTCCTTGCTACCTAATTTCCCATAACCAATAATCGCAAAACTTGGAAAATCCGTTTTTCTATTTTTCAAATCATGCCAACACTCTTTTAATAGAGCGCTCAATATGCAATCGGCAAGACTCGAAAGTAAATCAGAAACATTTTCGACGGGCATCTCTCGACGTAAGTCTCTATTAAGAATTTTTAAAGTGTAAGAGTTTTTATAGTGTCTGAGAACGTTCATTTTCGCTTCTACGTCACCTTCATGAACTTTCAAATCGTTTTCTATCTGTTTTTGTAATGCAGAAAAATTAACATCGTCATCAAAGGAGGTTGACTCTAAATCTGCCATTAAAATAGGATATTTAGCTAGAAATTCGATCCCCCAAAAACTTGCGTCGGCTATCTTTATTACTCGTTTCAAGACAATAGGACGCTCAATCATAAGCGTCAAATAAGATTCTCGTCTACAAATTCTCTCCAGCAATCTAATGATACTGATAAACAATCCATCTGCATTATTCTCTTTCGCACAAATTCTCATCGATCGTACAATAACCAGATCAACTAATTTTTTGTTTTTTTCGGTAATCTCTCGATACTTAGTTCCGGCTCTAAAATCCCTTACGCTCGTAATTACGTCACGTTCTTTTTTAAATCCTAGTAAACGTAATGCCGAGCTAGCATCACGAGGCAACTCTTTACCAACACTAAGTTCCAGAACCAAATCATCCGATTCACTATCAAAATCTTCTCTCCAGAAAGCAGTTCTGAAATGCTGATTAACTTTTTTTTGAACTCGAAACAATGCTTTTTTAAAAGAGCCGTAGTTCGTAAAGTTCATTGACGCAGCGATTCTTTTTTTGTTATGCCAGAGTAATGGGAGTAATTGAGTCTGCTTATCCTCTAAATACATTAGCCTATGTTCCAGATTGCGAAGAAAGATATAAGCTTCTGTTAACTCCTCCACTGCGGTTTTATTCAAAAGCCCGAGAGTTTCAATAACTTCTAGATTACTGAGTGTGTTTGTCCCACGCAATTCAGTCTTGTATCCTCCACGAGCAAGCTGTATGACTTGAACGATAAACTCAATTTCTCTTATTCCGCCAAACCCTAATTTGATATTTCGCTTTTGTCTACCCCACCCTAGTTTTTTTTGAATATTCGTATGCAAATATTTAAGATCATCAATGACAGAGAAATCAAAATATTTTCTGAACACAAATGGCCTTACTATTTTTCTGAGATCGTCAACCCTACTACCACAGACAGGTCTCGCCTTGACCCACGCCAATCTATCCCAAGGGGTTGCTTCATGATAAAAATAGTCATTCAAGAATTTAAAACTAGCCACGTATGGACCATCTAAACCAAAAGGTCGTAACCGAGTATCTACTCTAAAAACCAGTCCAAAGCTTGTTCTCTTTTGGAGACTATCAACCACTTTAAGTGCCAAAAGTTTGAAGAACAACTTGTTTTCGATTGCTTCCTGCCCATCGGTTCGTCCATCTTCCGGGTACAAAAAAATTAGATCTACATCTGACGAGACATTTAATTCTGATCCACCAAGCTTTCCCATTCCAATAACATGCAAATCTAATGCACGTCCAACTGAATCTTTAGGTATGCCGTAGAGTTTTTCCAGTCTACTCTTATGATATTCTACCGATGCTAAAATAGCTGTCTCAGCAAAAGCTGTAATTGCGGTTAATACCTCGCCTAACGATCCCATTGTAGACAGATCTCTCACGATTATTTCTAAAAGTAGTTGTCTACGACACCGGCGCAGATGCTCATTAAAATCTTCTTCGTCAATGTTTTTTGAAGCGAGCTTTATTAACTGATTTGAAACTTTAGGAGACTTTTCAAGTATATCCGGGTTTAAGTGCAAACTTTTATCGTTAAGGAGTTTTTTAAAAAATGGAGATAGGCTAACAACATGTCGTAGTTTGTTTTTTAAGAGCTTAGATTCACGATTACTCATAATTTTGGTTTACCAAACTCTAACAAACAGTAGATACTTGGAAATTTAGTTATTTGCTTGGAACGCATTTCACGATATCTTGATAGTCGTTTCGGGTATCTGGATCAATATCGTAAAACTGTTTTTCCTCTTCCCGCATTCGGCTGTTGTTAAAACTGGCTCTAACACCTTTGACCATGCAATCCTTGTACGTGTCGAATCGTAAGCCTGAATCCCATATCCCTGACATTAAGACCAATACTAGAGCCCATTTCAAAGTGATTTCTCCTATGTAGATAAATATATTTACAAATTACCAAGAGTTATACATTCAGCGAATTGGTATATCTTACCGGTACATTCAATATAAGTGAATTTTCCAGCTTCGTTTTGTGAAGATTAATCTGTAAATTTCGTTTTGCACGCACAGATACCTTAATTAAAAACTTTATACCTAGAGAGCTGAATTTTGCACCTAACTCAAAACATTAGCTTTGTATCATTTGTTAAAAAAATCATGGGAGGCATTAATACCAAAACATCTGAGATCTCTCATATTTACCTTGATAAAATGACAGTAATTAGAGTTCAGCATGGAAGTACTGTGAAAAGTAAAACAGCTTTATTAATAACTTTTCAGTATCCTACCTGTTATATTTCCACCTCTTTATAACCCTTTGTAAAGCTTCCTACCAAACGCGTTTTTCTAGCTTTTAGTGGCTTTTGGTGGTTGTAATGAGTAATCTTTTTTAATACAGCATAATACCCATCTTCCAGATTAGCCTTGCTCCAATACCCCTGTTTTTTTAGCAATCTATGCACGATTGGCAAATTATAACAAGGCACTGAGGGAAATAAGTGATGCTCTAAATGATAATTAACCCAATATGGCGCAATAAAAAAATTTCCTAATGATGATGTCAAAGTGGTGCGAGCCACACTCAATTCTGTCCGCAAATAATTCACCAAAGCTGCATGTTCGGAAATATTTCTGATACGTAGCACAACCTGATGCCATGTTAACAAAGGAACAAGCCATAGACTAAAGAAGATCCATCCGTATCCAAGATGGACAAATAATGCCAAAAACGACGTGTTAACCAACAAACCCGGACCTATTAGTCTAAAAAGCGTCTTAAACTTTTTCGATAACCGGCTTTCTTTGTCCTCAAATGCTATTGAAAATCGGTTATATAACTGACGAACCCCAGTAATTCCAATCATATCCCTTAATATTTTTCTCATCATACTGTTCTTCGAAATCGGATATCCACTGGTGAGAACCAAATCTGGGTCTTTTTTTGTTTGTGTCCAAGCATGATGCTTCGCGTGATATGTCCGATAAACTTTTGTATCAGCAAGCACTGGATAGGCACATAAGAATTGAGCTGCCCAATAATTAAAAAGTTTGTGTTCAAACAAGTTCCCGTGCGATGCCTCATGCATAAGGACCAACAAAGCTTGCTGACGACTACCGATAACCAGAATACCTAGAAGGATTGTTAATACATTTGGGAGAAACCCGACAATCACGATTGTAGCCAAAATACAAAGCCAGCAATGGGCAATAAGAAAAAGCCCCATAAAAGGACGGCGTCTAAAAATTTCAGCTGTTTGAGATTCTTCTAAAGAAATCATGGAGAAATTACCTGTACCACTGTCACCGCAAATACTCCCAAAATTATCAACGAAAGTAAAGTAATGAGAACCGGTTTCATTGTTTCCCCGTGTGTAGCATCCGCAATCATCCCTCAAAAGGTCGGTAACGCTCTTTTGCGCTATATTTCTTGACATCAGGACTAAAACATCCATGATCTGACAAAAAATCAAGCTCCTCTGTCTTATCGAGTGTATCAATCCACCAAGCACGAGGACTGCCGTTTTTGCCGTCACTCCACCGATACCCCCTCGCTTTTACAAATTCTTTTTTTTCGAAGGGCAACCCTTTTGCAAAAATTCTATATGTAATTTGTCTGGCATATTCTAACAAGGTTGATAAAACGGAAAAATCAGACGATGGGCAGTTCTGACTTAATATGCTTAGCAGCATATCAACATCAGTTCGCGCTCTATGCCCATCATGAAATAATCCGTGCCGGAACCCTAGGTAATCGAGTTTTAACGACTCCAACCCCCAATCTTTCCAAGGTATTTCAGAAAAAGAGCATGCAAAACTTTTATTTGCAAAAGCTGGAATTCGACTCTCGAGAAACATTCTGTCGAAGCTAGCATTGTGACATATAACCAACGCCACCCCATCCATTACACGAGCCACGGAAGCCTCATCGATCTGCTGCCGGCTCACCATTTCATCGGTAATCCCTGTTAACTTTGAAATATCTGGTGGTATTTTCATTTCCGGATCCTCAAGACTGTCATACCTAGAAACAACGCTATAAAGTCTTCCAGTATCTAGTCCATATGAGCATGTTGCTATAGCTAAATCTATAATTCTATCGCCGGCGAGAGGATTTAACCCGGTTGTCTCGGTATCGATAACGGCCAAAAGGCCTGTGCGTTCATTCTCTAAGTTCTTGTTGAATTGATGATTATCACCAACATCAACTCTCCTGAGTACTCGAAAATTTTCATCGGAATCCAGTAAATATGCGGCTTTATCAGTATCCATCCATAACCTAAAACTAAAAGTTAACCTTGTTTACATCATTGAAATAAAAAATATCTAATAATAAAAATGAAAAAAACTACTTAAACGGTTCTGTCCTCAACCAATTAACAGTCTCCCGAAGACAAGTTGGTATATCGCGCAGCTGTACGCCGAGACTGTCTCGCCGGGAAAAATCAAATTGGGTTGGGGTGACCGGCTTACCCACAATAGGCTCCGGCATTTTCATGTGAGGTAGAATTTTTTGGAGCTCGAAGTAAATATCCTGCCAGTGCCAGCTACCATAAACTCCATAAAACCGTCCTGATACCTCGGGTTTTTCATAAACAGATAAGAATATTTCGGCTAAATCATGTAAATGTATCAATGACGTAGAGTCATTGGGGATTTTCTTGTGCCTACCCTCCCCGCCCTCCATTAGCCGATTTATCCAAGCATGGGGGTTACCGGCCAAGTGAGAAGGAATTATAACGGGACCAAAAAGACCGGTTGGAAGTATAATCGATAGCCTCATTCCGTTATCCTCTGCAAACTTCATAGCAGTTTTTTCCATAACAGTCTTCGCAGCCGAGGTGTATTTTTTTGCCTTACATTGCGTATCGACGTCAGACCAATGATCTTCATTTTTGACCGCTACCGATGGTGTAGGATTAGTACTACTTGTACTGCTACAAATAACAATATTTTT
>PAHB01000082.1 GCA_002704665.1 Pseudomonadota bacterium | reverse complement strand
TCTTAAATAATTTCTTTTTAGACTTATCAATCGAAATCAGACTACCTGAGAGTCTATAATCAGCACCGGCAAGTTTACCTTTCTCAACACTTAAATTTTCATCATAATATTCACCTTGCTGCCGATCAATTTCACTAATTTGACCTTCTAATTCGTCAATATTAACTCCAAATTGGATTAACCCACTGTTAGAGAGTTTCGCTCTAATGCTGTCTGTAATCACAGAAGTATCAATATATTCTGAGGTTTTATTTTTTATCTCCTCAATTACTATAATCGGCTTATTTTCATCATTTGCTATGACTGATTTCAAAACTGAGTCAACCATTGCTTGTGAAATAATTTGCAGGTCGGTTGAACTGAAATTTATTGTGAGTGTCTCAATTTTTTTTGGATCGTCATAGAGAACCTTCGGAGCGCATGCTACTAATGTCAAAATTGACATTGCATATATTGATAATTTAGACATTAATACATTCATTTAATTTGGATGGTGAAGTCTTTCGCTAGTTTATTAGGAGAGGTTAACTTTATTGTTCGTTTCTCATCCGGATATAAAATGAGCATTCTCCAATTAGCATCAGTTTCAGCTGCCATTCCATTTGTTTCGTACCAGCTGACTAAAAACTCAGTTTGTTGTTTTTTTCTGTAATTATTCTCAAAATCTATATCCACATTCATTAGCCCATTTTCAGCTATAAGGCACCTCAGTTGAACAATATCAACATTGACACCTTTTAAATATTTGACTTTAGATTTAATTAATTTTTTTTGGGAGCCAAGCTCTGAATAACCGGGACACATTTCATACGGCATGAGTGGTCTTTTTGTTGAGCAGGAAGAGGCTAGAATGGCCATGCAAAGAAAAGCAATAAATGATGATAATTTCATATCTCAATTATACACAACTGTTTTAAATGTTACATTTCTATTATTTTTTTTAACATAAATCAAATTTATTCCTTTGGAAACTCTAATATTTTTACTCTTATTGTTTAATTGAATTTCTATGTGATCATCTTTAGCGTTGAATCTACAAATACTCAAGTAACTTGGGATCTTAGACCAATGCCGGATATCGGCTTTATTTCCAAACAAGAAAAAAAGACTCGCTAATGAACTTAAAATGCCAGAATCATCAACTTCATCTAAAGATACTATTAAATACGACTGTAAACCTAACTTTATAAATGATCTTATTAGAAATTTATTCATTTCATGATCAAGTTGATAAGCTAGTTTTAAGTTATAGTCTTCCAATAAAAAATGATCACAATTTTCCTTTTCAAAGGCATTAAAATTTACTATTTTTCTACCGATATAGGGGATTTTCATATTAAATAAATATCGCCCATCATCAAAAATAACCGTTTCACTTTGAATAGGATCAATCTCACTATGTTCAGTAATAACAATAATATCTCTATCTGATATTTTATCATTTCCGAACCCTGCTGCCTGATAAGCAAAATCACTTAGATTTTTTTCCTTATTAATCTCAAAAACCAAACCATTCAGATAATTAGCAAATCTTTTAGCATTTTCAAGACTTAAATGTTGTAATTTTTTTTTGGAATCTTTTAAATAAATAGATTTTTTTAAAGAGGAAATTGGTTTATTTGTTAATTCGTCCAAATTTTCTCTTTCTTTTCTGTCAAAATTATTAATTAACTCCATTCTGTTTATGGTTTGCACTGTACTAACTCTGGCTTTATCTGGTTTTCCCATTAGCAAATGCATCAAAGTAATTTGATTTAATAAATACAAACTCTCAAAGGGTCTTATTTGGTAGATTCCTAAATTTTCATTGGGAACTAAAAACTTAAATGATTCAATTAAAATATTTTCGTTTACGTACGGTTTTTCAATTTGTCTTTTTGCAATCTCGTTTATCTTAATAAAATTATCTAATACAATTTCAGTTTTATAATTATTTTGAAACTTATTTAAATAATCTAGGAAATTAGAATCTGAGATTGTAATAATTTGTTCATTTTTTATGTGCGCTACTTTCGAATTCTTGCTTGAGCAGCCAGAACAAAAAATAACCGTCAGTAGTAACACACAAATATACTTATTAAAAAACATCCAAAAATACTAGAAGTAAATTGGGTTATTATATTACTATTATTGATACGATTACTGCATTAAATAAAGAAGATGTTGGAATTTTTTTATGAATATGCGAATTCAAAAACTCTATTGAACAGCTATGCTGGCAATTTTTCAGCAATTTCTTTCACTTTAATCTTCTCAATGTGTTGATATGAAATTAGCTCTAAATCAATATATTGATGAGGGATGGTGCACCGAAGAATATGGAGTTTTTGGTGGGATAAAGTTTTCTTAAAAAAATTTGCTGTGAGAGTCTAGCGTGGGTGATTTTTTCCGCAATCAGACTAAATGTTATTTATCATCTTATCTAATTTAAACTTTGTTTTAATAATTCGTACGCTTTACCCCCAAAATTACCAAAATTTTCCTTTACTTCTGGATGTCTGACAGGTCGGTTAGAATCATCTTGAAGAAGGTTTTGCTGAGAGACATAAGCGGTGTAACAAATTTCGTCATTTTCAGCAAACAAGTGATAAAAGGGTTGGTTCTTATGCGGTCTTATTTCCTCCGGAATACTTTGATACCATTCTTCGGTGTTATTAAATTCCGGATCGATATCAAATATGACGCCTCTAAATCCAAAAAATCTATGTTTAACAACCTGCCCAAGCATAAAATTCGGTTTAATAATGTTTTTCATATAACTCTATCTTATCTAATTTTATATATAATTGAAATCAAAAAAGTGTTGTAGGTTTACACCTTTTTTAGAAATTGGCTCAATAGTCTAGTTGTTGTATCCGTCAGTCTTTCTGTCACTATCGGGCATTTATCCTATGTAAAAAATACATTTGCAAGATAAAGAATAAAAATTTGTAACAAATCTTGTTTTGCAGTTTATACCTAACATTACTATTGAGCACTGCATTTTTTCTGTCATCTATCTTAGTGTGCGGTTAGAGGTTCCAAATACCGGATCTAGTTCTACCATGTAGCTTTGGTCACAAGGAATTGATTGGAAAGCCCTTTTGCCAGAATATCCATGAATACAGCAAGGAACAGATTTATGAGGAGAAACCACACCTATAATTCTTCATTAGCATCATCAGCAAAAAATCCATTACGGTAGAATAAACCTTATAATTTTAGTTGGGAGGTAATGGTGCTGAAATAACCGCTTTTTCAAAAGCCCTTCTTTCTTTTAATCTAATATAAAAATCTTTTAGCGATTTAAAATTTGAGAAATCTAAGTCCAAAATAAAACACCGGTGTAACCAACAACCTATTGGCACGTCTGCTAAACTAAGCTCATTGTTTAGTATGAAATGATCACTTTGTAATTGGTTGTCTAGTATTTGAAAACTCAAATAAATTTTTTCCTTTGTTTCGGCTGCTAAAGTTGGGTTTCTCTGCTCAATAGGAAGCAACATATTGTGTGCTGTGTATGTTGCACACTGTAATCCAAAAACCAAACTTGACCAATCAATCCATTGATTATTTAATGCTATTTTTACACTATTGTGCGATTTAAGCACATTAAACTTGTCCGAAATATATTTTATAATTGAATTTGATTCATAAATAATAAAATCATCATCCATCAAAACTGGGACAGTGCTGTTTGGGTTCATTTGTTTAAATTCCGAGGAGGTATGTCCACCATATTTGCCTCCAACATTTACAGCTTTAAATTCTAAATTGCCCTCTGCGCAAATCCAATGAACTTTTTGAACATTGGCCGATGATTGTCTTCCATATACTGTTAACATAAATACCTATAGATAGTTGGGTTAAACCACATTGTAATTTATAATTTTCAAAGGATGCAAAAATATTTTATCATATAAATTTTCCAACTAAATAAAACTCAAAAGCAACAAAAATCACAAAAAAAGCCTTCGCAGCAAAATGACTCTGATTAATGAAATAAATTCTGTTCCAACGGTTTTTTTGCTTTGTCATTAGCCACAAACACAAAAGGAATTTTATTCCTAATTTTTGCTGTTTTATGTTTTTCAATTATGAATGGCGTCACCAAACATTTAGCGGAGACATATAACGTTACAACACTTAATATGTTCCGATATTGGTTTTTTGCGTTAACGATAATCTTAATCAACAGCAAAAGCAAAACCTCCATTGGGCAAACGGCAAACAGCAAAAGAAAATTCATACAGATTTTTCGTGGCTCTTTGCTAGCGATTCAAATGTGTTTTGCTCATTACTGTTTTTTAGAGTTGGGATTAATTGAGACTTCCGCAATATTTGCTGTTTCACCCCTATTTGTAACAGCCCTTGCAATGGCATTTCTACACGAAAAGTTAAATTTACAAAGAATTATCGCAATTGGTTTAGGTTTCATTGGTGTTTTAATAATTTTAAGGCCTGGATTAGATGTCTTTGATCCAATTTCTTACATTGCATTAATGTGCGCTTTTGCATATGCCTTGTATCAAATACTGACTCGTTTTGTCTCTAATTATGATAGTGCTGGTACAAGTTTTTTTTATACAGGAATTTCTGGTGCATTGATTTTATCTTTGGTAGGGCCGTTTTTTTTTACCAATTTAAAAAACTTTGATGGACTCTTAATTTTAATAATTTCAATCCTTGGAACATCGGCACACTATTGTATTATTAAAGCATATCAACTTTCACCGGCATCGATTCTGCAGCCATTTAATTATTTTCAATTAGTTTTTAATACACTTATTGGAGTTGTATTTTTCGGTGAAATTATTGAAATTGCTGTTCTCATCGGATCATTAATAGTCGTATTGGCCGGGTTGTATAGTTTTAAAAGTACACAACGTGATGACTAAAAATGATTTTTTGTCGGTATTTATTCGATTATTAATTAAAAAAAAGATAACCAATTACATTATCTTCGGGGAAAGTATAGTGACCAGAGAAACGGTTACTAAATTCTATAAAAATTTTCCGCGTATTACAATACAAACGACGTTATCGTAACTAAGAAAATCAGAATAAGCTAGAAGGTTATGCAGCAATGTCATTTTATTATTGGTGAAAATTCTGTTAGGTTAAGATAATACGGTCAATTACATGTTATTTTTTTGTACCCGTTGTGCGCATGTCCAACATAAAAAAATTCCGAAAGATACGAAAAAAATTAAAAGGCTTGCATAGTTTCGTCTTTCTCGTTTTTCTGACCGCAAACGCTTGCGCTGGATGGCAGGAAGGGCTTGATGCTCTCCACTCTGGTGACTATGAGGCTGCGTTCGAAGAATTTGAAGTGCTTGCGGAACAAGGGGATGCTGCTGCCCAAAACAATCTTGGAATACTGTACTCCCAAGGAGATGGGGTACCCCAAAACTATAAGGAAGCTTTTAGATGGTTCTCCCTTGCTGCTGAGCAAGGTATTCTTGCAGCGCAATATAGGCTTGGATTGATGCACAGCAAGGGTGAGGGCGTTCCCCAAGATTATAAAAAGCGATTAGGTGGTACGTGCTTGCTGCTCAACAGGGACATGCTAGAGCACAATTCAATGTAGGAGTATTTTACTACCTAGGAGAAACCGTTCGTCAAGCCTACCACGAAGCATTCAAGTGGTACACCTTTGCCGCAGAGCAAGGTCATGCTGGAGCTCAGACTAATCTTGGAATTATGTTTTCGGAAGGAGAGGGCGTTCCGCAAAATAATTTATATGCATATATGTGGGCAAATATTGGATCAATGAGCGGGCAAAAAGAAGCGAAAGGATTGAAGGATTTTCTATCTAAAAAAATGACAAAAGCAGAAATAGAGAAGGCACAAGTTCTTGCGAGAAAATGTATTAAAAGCAAATTAAAGGGATGCTCAAAAAAAACATCTCCGTGAATTGATTAAAAAGTATTTACTTCGGGGTTAATATGCCTGCCATAAAAATATGAAGAAATACTTTTCAATCCGATCCAGCATCTTAGAAAAATGCAGATCAGACCATGAATGCCGCAGATCAAAAAGACACTTATCCTCGCGGCGCAACCTCTAAAAAAATTGCTTTTTGTATCTAATACTAGATAATTATATCCTTAATTTTAGAAAATATAAGGGTGAAGGTTTTTTTGCACATAATATAAAATGATTGATTTTGAGAAAAATCCTTGGTTGGCAGTCATTGTTTACATTGTCCTTTTAATTTCATGCGTAATCGAAATAACCGATGATTTGGGCCTTCATGATTTTGATGCCTTTGGCTCTCACCATGGATTGGCGATATTCGCATTGGGAAGTTTACTTAGCAATTACAACAAGCTTACGAGTTATACAAAAAAAATTTTTGCCTCAAAAAAAAGCAAATAACCCCTCTTCAATTTGATTCCTAAGTATATTTGCTCTACCCGGCTCTACTTTTTTTTGAATCACCGAGCTAGGTGTTTCAATTACCGCTGCTGACAAATATACTGTCTACCACTAAGTTGGTGATAACAGATAATTAGTGAGCTACCACTCGGGGTTTAGTGGATTTAAAGTGGGAAACTATTGCACCTATTTTTTTTATTCAAACGAAAAATAAACGCAAGATTTACCAAAGGGGCGACAAACCAAAGTACTGCGGAACCCCACAAAATTAAGCTTTTTGGCAAACCGTGCCCAACGAAAAATCCCACGCATAACATCAAAAGAAGTGTATTTAACCCTATTGCTATATATCTTAATTTCATACCTTTATCTCCACGGCCGATTGTGAACCGCTTTTATTTTATTAAATTAAACTTTCTGCACAATTCCAAGTTGAAATATAAAAATCCTTTTGGGCAGTATGGCCTGTTGCCACCATAATGTTTTTATCTATGAAAAAAGTCTTATACAGTATAGTTCTTGAGTACTCGTCATGAGTGTTTGAAACCTCCATTGTGGAAATTCTTTTATCGGAAAATGTTATCACCTTAAGGTATGGATTTTGAATTTCTGTCTCCTTTCCTCCTAATTCTCCAGCATATTTTTCATAAACTGATTGCTCATCTGTATTAATGACAAAAACCAAAATCCATCTTTTATCACCCAGCTTCCATACCTGCCCCTCTTTGATATGGAAACTGTTTTTATCTTCGCTCACACAGGTATACAAGTATTCTTCAGCCGAAGCAGTTTGCGTAATAAGAACAAATGAAATAAGGCACATAGATATCTTTAATACGTCGTTCATATTGGTTTCCTTCGACCGAAAAGCCCTCGGATTGGGCAAATAGTTGAATTATCTCTAAAACTATAATATTGCACTACAGAATGCCTGCTTTTCTCAGTTACGACCAAAAGACTCTGAGGCCACTGTCAATGTTCCCTCAACGAGGCATGACCAATAAAATCCTTGGTATATTGTCGATAAAAGAATGAACACTAATAAAGATATAAAAGTATCACTTTCTTTTTTTCTCCTCTTGCTCTCGTGAGGGCTATAAATAGGTGGGATGTACAAGGGTACAAAACGTTGCAGAAAATAAAGGGGTTTTAAAGACTTGGGTCGTATTATGAACGTGTCACAAATGGTCTGCTTAAGTGGCAAGTGGTACAAGTCTTTCGCAATCGTTTCGCGGAAAAACTATTCTTGTAGAGTTGATATTTTCCTCTCCTCACGTCTTTTAAGTTATTGTATATTGTAAATTTCCTGTTTTCGATATTCTTTAGGGTGGTTAATAATGTACATAGCAATGAACCGGTTTAAAATAGTTCTAGGTCGAGAAAATGAATTTGAAAAAATATGGGCTACGCGCGATACGCTTTTGAAAAACGTTCCTGGTTTCTTAGAATTCCACCTTATAAGAGGAAAAAAAGAAGAGAAATATACAATTTATGCGTCCCACAGCAAATGGAGAACAGTAAACGATTTTTCTAACTGGACCAAGTCGGCGGCATTCCGTCAGGCTCATAAAGGAGCGGGGCAGCATCGTAAACTTTATATTGGACATCCAGAATTCGAAGGTTTTGATGTAATAATTTAGACTGGTAGTTTTTAATATCGAAAAAATTTTGGGAAGTTGTCAATTTAGTCTGTTATCTATGAAAAAAGTCTCAATATTTGTTGATGTGCAAAATATCTATTACACCACTAAGCAACAATTCAATGCCAACTTTAACTACAATAAATTTTGGGGATTGGTAACAAAGGAGAGAGAGGTTGTGTCAGCAATAGCTTACACAACGAATAGAAATGATCCGAAACAAATTCGATTCCAAAATATACTCAGGGGAATCGGATTTGAAGTAAAATTAAAACCGTTTATTAGTAGGTCAGATGGCTCTGCCAAAGGTGATTGGGATGTTGGTATCGCAATAGATATTTTGGATTATGCCAACAAGTCCGATATTGTTGTTTTGGCCTCCGGAGACGGTGATTTTGATATACTGATAAAAAAAATAAGGCTCCTAAATAATGTTCAGACAGAAATATATGGTGTTTCCAATTTAACCGCTCATTCTTTAAAAAAGGCTACTTCTGTCTTTATCCCAATCGATTCCCAATTACTTTTACGATAGCCTTAATCTACAGCTTCACGTGAGAATACCGCCATAATTTTGGCCAGCGGATGGCGATGGTGAAATAAGGTAAAATTATTCTATTAGAACACTGACAAACAACATGTAAATAGGCGAGAAGGAGCAAAAGTGAACAGAGTAAAAATATATCAAGTGGATGCATTTTCTAGCCACTTGTTCTCGGGAAATCCTGCAGCAGTATGCCCATTGAAAAATTGGCTATCGGATGAGCTCATGCAGTCTATTGCGATGGAAAACAACCTGTCCGAAACGGCATTTTTCGTATCAAAAGATGATAAATACGATTTGCGATGGTTTACACCGAAAACCGAAATTGAACTTTGCGGGCACGCAACCTTAGCAACAGCGCACGTTCTTTGGTCAGAAATGAATTGTCAAGATAGAACTATAGCATTTAATACTCTACATGCAGGTATTTTAGAGGTGTCTCGCGAAAAAGATATTCTGAGAATGAATTTTCCGTCACTCGAGCCAAAAGAAGTAGATCACGATTTTGCAGAGGAGGCTGCTGGGCTTGGCGCCCGCCCATCGTCTTTTCTGGCTTGTAATTACGGGATGGCTATTTTTGACAATGAGCAAGATATTGTAAATATAGTACCTGACTTGAATCTGCTAAAAAGGTCAAAATACGATGGGATAATTGTAACAGCCCCCGGAAATAGCGTGGATTTTGTATCGCGCTTTTTCGGACCTAAATTAGGGATAAATGAAGATCCTGTCACTGGCGGTGCACATTGTGAGCTGATACCGTATTGGTCGAAACGGTTAAACAAGAGAAATATGATTGCAAAACAATTATCAGATAGAGGAGGTGAATTGTATTGCGCCAATCAAGGAGACAGAGTATTGATGGGAGGAAGAGCCGTTACTTACCTTCGTGGAGAATTGTTGGTTTAATTTGTCAACTGAAAAGCCGTCTCACACAAAAATGGGGCATAAATTGTGGATGCTATTCCTCATTTCAATTTTCTTTGCCATTTTTTTAAACCCGAACAGAATCGTGATGCTATCTTAAAGAGTCCACTTAAAAATAAATCCGTCCCTTTGCAATGGAGAAAAGAATGAAAATTACCGATATAAAACTTTGGCAGTTAGAGGGAAATATGCCATATAAAGGAACTCTTTGGGAGGAGAGAGCTGGACGTCCTCTGGACATTTACCCATCGTATCGATCACAAAGCGCTAAAGATACCATCGGACGGCAATTCCCGCCTGCAGGAAACAACTCATACAAAGTTACTCAAACCTTCCTCGTTGTAGAGACAGACGAATCGGTCTCAGGAGTAGTAGGTCCTCTTACAGGGGATGGCACTGCTTATTATATAATCACTCAATTAAAGCCTCTTTTAGTCGACAAAAATCCATTAGCGACCGAATTACTTTGGGAACTGATGTACCGTAATACCCCCAACGGACGAAGCGGGGATAATATGATCGCCATCAGCTATCTGGACTATGCTCTATGGGATATAAAAGGCAAATGGGCAAATCAACCCGTCCACCGTTTGTTGGGAGGGCCGGTGCAAGAAGGAATACCGGCTTACGCCAGTACCGCCGGTTTTTCCCTAGAACCAGAACAAGCGGCGAAAAGAGTAAAAATGATCAAAGAAGAGGGCTATGCTGGGTCAAAATGGTTTTTTAGGTGTGGCGTCGGAGATGGCATTGCCGGCAAAAAAAAGAATGTGCAGTTAATGGAGTCGCTGAGAGAAGCTGCAGGGCCTAACATGGATATAATGATTGATGCCTGGGCTAATTGGGGATTGCCATACTCGATAAAAATGGCCCATGCTTTAAAAGACTATAATCCAGCGTGGATAGAGGAACCAATTCAGTATGATTTATATGAAAGTTACCTTGAGCTAAAAAGCAAATCTCCCATTGCAATCGCTGGGGGTGAGCACGAGTTTACACGATGGAATGTTAAAACTCTTCTTGATAGGAATGTATTTGATATCTATCAATTTGAACCAGTTTGGGCTGGGGGGGTAAGTGAACTTATAAAAATAAACGCCCTTGTTACAAGCTACGGCGCAACATTCATACCACACGTTTATCTGCCTGCGGCAAGCGCACAGATAGCATTCGCACTAAATACTATTACGACGCCAATGCTTGAATACCACTACATTCTTGGAGAAATTTATCAATTTTTCATATTAGATCCGGTGAAACCAAAACGAGGCATTTTCTACCCTCCCGAGAAATCTGGACTTGGGATTTCAATTGATAGTAATAAGGTCAAAAAGCGAAAACAAATATTGTATGGCTGACTTTAAAAAATAGTTTTTTTCGAAAATTCGGATAGCGGAACGAACTATTAACATTATATCGATTAAAATTTTTTTAATGCCTTTTGGACAATTGACAGGAACATCCATCAAGAATATTATACCCCCCATGGGTATACGAATTATTTCTCTTATCGTTTTCGCATGCGCGGCTGATAAAGAGCTAGCAAAAGCTTGCCTAAAAACAAGAAAGCTTTCTACAATATTATTCTTCGCTTCGGTCGGAATTTTTATCTTATCAAATATTGTTACCTATGTTGTACCAAAAATTTACTAGAAAAGGAGTCACCCATCACACAAAACGCAGATCTATAATTTAAAAAGGATTGAAGGACAAGTTAGAGGAATTCAAAAAATGATCAAAGATGAAAAGTATTGCGTTGACATCCTTAACCAAAGTAAAGCCGTTCGGAAAGCAATCACTACAGTTGAAGGAAAAATATTAGAAAAACATCTTCAATCGTGTTTAAGGGGAAGCCTAGATAAGAGTACAGAATTTGAGGAAAAAGTTAAAGAAATCACGGCTGTTCGCAAAAGACAGTCAAAACAGTACGTAGAGGCTCTCACCAACATTTGAACCAGCATAGATTTTATAAACAGCTTTTGGTAAAAAAAGAATTGGGAGATTCCACAAGAAACCAATTAGCTAGAAAAAATATCGGAAATCGAACCCGGAACTAGCTTACATCTTGGGAAACTTTTTTGGGGATTTAATGTATTAATATTAACTAGAAGGATAAGAATGTGAGTGACATTTGGTTATATCAGGTTCGAATTAAAGTTACCGATAAACTATCTACCGAACTTCGAAACAAGGAAGTCAACGATACAACACAAATGGTATACGATATTGCGAAAAAGTTTGCCACCACTCCTGTTTGTACTTACGACGCTTTCAAGGCATATTGTAAGGAGGCCGAGGATAACGGTGTTGATCAATACCCTCTCTACCAGTGGACGAAAGACACCGTAGAAAACCCGCAAAAAAAGAAAAAACACTTGAAATCTTTTGCATTCTACACAGAGTCCTCACAAGTTTATGAAAAAGAGACTGCGACTGCCCTTTATAATGAACTTTCTAAGATGCTTAAAGAGGGACTGATTGAGGATTTACAGTTGATAGATAGTAATCCTAAAAACAATCCCCAGCCACCAAAAAAATATCAATCGCCGTAATTCTTGGCGAGGCTATCTTAGACAAACTCAAAAAAACAGAAAGATACTTAACCAAAAGCGTACCTCGGGGTAGAATATCTCTAAACAATTCATTTAGGGGAACGAAGAATGGAACCTTTAGCAATCCGTTTGCATGGAAACGATAACGTCGTTACGGCTAAATCTAATATTGGGCTAAATTCCAAAATAGAGGATGAGGACATCAGTACAAATCAAAGAATCCCAATGGGGCATAAAATAGCCACAAAAGCTATAACTAGGGGTGATGCAATTATAAAATATGACAATATCATTGGAGTGGCCAAAGAAAATATCAACATAGGCGACCATGTACATGTCCACAATACAGGGATGGCAGAGGGGACGAAAGATTACCAGTTTTCCCAAGGCTGTAAGGAATTAGAAATTTTACCCTTAGAAAAAAGAGCCTCTTTCTTAGGGTATAAACGAAATAATGGAAAAGTAGGAACTAGAAATTACATAGGGGTTATCTCCTCAGTCAATTGCTCAGCTACAGTTTGTAAAAAAATCGCAGAAGCATTTAACGACGATGTTCTATCGGAATATGAAAATGTTGACGGCGTCGTTGCCATAACGCACGGAACCGGATGTGGTCAAACGAGTAAAGGTCTTGGATGGGACTTACTACAGGCCACAATAGGAGGATATGCCCAACACCCAAACTTTGGTGGCTTAATCGTTATTGGTCTTGGCTGTGAGGTAAATCAAGTTAGCGGAATGGCCCAATCCATGGAATGGAAAGATTCAGAGACTTTTAAAATGATGACGATTCAGGGAGTGGGGGGAACACGAAAAACGATAGAAAAAGGCGTAAAACTTGCGGAAGAAATGCTGCCGGTGCTAAACCGACAAAAAAGAGTCAAATGTCCCGCATCAGACTTAATACTAGGCTTAGAATGTGGCGGGTCTGATGCTTATTCCGGTATGACTGCTAACCCGGCACTAGGAGCCGCAGTAGATTTATTAGTCAAAAACGGAGGTACAGGGACTCTGGCAGAAACTCCGGAAATTTTCGGCGCCGAACACTTACTTACTCGTCGGGCGATCAACACAAAAGTGGGAGAAAAGCTAATCAACTTCATAAAATGGTGGACAGAAGATTACCTCATTAAATTTGAAGAAAATAAGAATCAACTACACCAAGACCCGTCTCCAGGAAATAAAGCAGGGGGGTTAACTACTATTCTTGAAAAATCACTTGGTGCAGTAGCGAAAGGGGGAACAACAAACTTAGTAGATGTTTATCAGTTTGCCGAACCCATAAACGCTAAGGGTTTCACATTCATGAACACCCCGGGCTATGACGTGACAAGCGTAACAGGACTGATTGCTGGAGGGGCGAATATGATTTGCTTTACAACAGGACGGGGCTCAGTCTTCGGCTGTAAACCAACACCTTCTATTAAACTCGCTACTAACGATAAACTGTATAACCATATGACAGAAGATATGGACGTAAATTGTGGGAAAATACTATTAGGTCAATCTACAATCGAAGAAATGGGTACAGAAATTTTCGAATTAATTCTTGATGTTGCCTCGGGAAAACCCTCTAAATCAGAAATAAACGGACTTGGAGATCTAGAGTTTGTTCCTTGGCAAATGGGGGCAGTCACGTGATGTGTATGGAATTTAAAAAGAAAGTGCGGCAAAAAAATAATTAGTCATGGATATTAGCAAACAAAAGATCCAAGCTAGAAGGAGCTTTATTTTTACACCGGGATTAAAACCGGATATGTTCCAAAAAGCCCTTGACTGTGGAACCGATATTGTCTGTGTTGAACTAGAGGATGGAATCGCACCTAAAGATAAGCTCCTTGCGAGAAAAAATGCTATAGAGCTTTTTAAGAAAGATAAAAATCAAAATGGGGTCGAGCGCATACTGAGAATAAACTGTATAAGAGAAAAATTCGGCATAGAAGATGTAAAAGCAATACTTGATGTTGAACGACCGCCGCCGGCCATTATGATGCCCAAAGTCACCTCTCCTGATGAGGTGATTTTATTAGATAAATTGCTAACGGAAAGACAACATTCCTGTAGGTTGCATATAATTATCGAGACTAACCAAGGATTAGAGTTGGCAAATCAAATAGCAGTCTGCAGTCCTCGAATCGACGCTCTTTTTTTTGGAGGTGTGGATATGGCAGCTGAATTAAGGTGCGAAAATTCATGGGACTCACTTTTATATGCGAGGTCACGAGTTGTCCACGCTGCATCGACTGCGGGAATTGACGTAATAGATGTTCCGTTTTTAGATCTTGAAAACCCCGAAGGAATGCGGCAAGAGGCCATAAGAGTGAAAAAATTGGGTTTTACCGGAAAAGGTTCAGTTCATCCAAAACAAATTCCTATTCTCAATGAAGTTTTTACACCCTCTAAACAAAGTATTGAGAAGGCAAAACGAATAATCAAAACATTTCAGGAAGCTAATACCGGTTTGGTTGTGGTCGATGGTAAGTTAATCGAAAAACCTGTGTTGAGAGAGATGCACAGAATTGTTAGTATTGCTGACAAGATTTCTCATCGTTAATAGACCGCAAATTCTATGCTATCGACCTTACGACTGTTATTAAGGGCAGGTTATAAGGCCTTTTTATCTCCCACAAAAAGTCTGGTTAGCTACTCTCAGTACGCAGAGGACATCATAATTTATAATCTGCTTAAATCTTTGAAAAAAACTAAAAAGGGAATATTTGTAGACGTAGGATCACATCATCCG
>PAHB01000081.1 GCA_002704665.1 Pseudomonadota bacterium | reverse complement strand
TTCATCTAAAAGATTATCCTCATTAGTTTAATATCAAATACAGTCTCCAAACTGTATTGTGACGTCATTTATGATTAAGGTCAAAGGGACAGCTATTCAAAAATTATGATGAAGCATCGTTTGAATTATTTCCAACAGATCTTTCCAAAAAATCTAGTCGGTCTTGTCCCCAGAATAATTCGCCTTGATAAATCCAAGTCGGTGAGCCAAAAACGTTTCGCGCAATCGCTTCCTTGGTGTTTATCTCTAGTCTGTCTTGAACCCTATCCTCACGGCTCAGCTCAGACAATAACCTACCATCCTCACCATTTTTGTTAGCAATCGCTATCAAAGTATTTAAATCGGCAATATCTTTTTCCTCTACCCACACTGCTGTCATTAACGCTGTTGCCAACCGTGCAATATCGATATTAATAATACTTGCAGCAATTAGAAATTTATTTGCAGTATCAGGATTTACCGGGAAATACTTCGGCTCAATATTGATCTCCATATTAAGAAATTTACCCCATCTCTTCAGCTCATTTAAGCGATTCACTTGTATCGAAGGTGGTCTGTCTTTAACTTTTTTTTGACCGTTTAACGCAAACACTTCAAACAAATCTATCGGTTTCCAATTGACAACGAGTGCTTTAGTTTGAACCAATGCATTAAAACGGGGGGCAGCCAAGTAAGCCCAAGGCGAAGGTGCGGTAAAATAATAATCTATTTCTTTCATGATTTTTATATCAGTCACTACGGATTTAATTCGGCACTTTACTATAATCATCCTGAATTGTCTCATGCTCCTCAAGTGATGAAATTACAAAAAAGTTCGAAATCCTGAGAGCTATTAAGATCTTTCAAGTCTACATTAACTGGCGCTAATAAATAATCTTCATTTGTAAAAATATTCTCTCCCTAGCCCTCCTTATCAACGATAATCGAAACCTGCAGAAGATAATAGATTCACAGTTCACGGATGTGCGGATGGCAAATAGCAGTTTGACCATCTCGTTCATCTTTAGGCTCTTTTTTTAAATGTCGGATAATATGAGCCTTATATTCGCCATTAATGACTTTAATTAATCCTGAGCCTCTATATTTCAGAAAATCCTAAAACCCCAGGCGAAATTACACTTTATGAGCGGATGATACGGTAAATTATGAATATTATTTACCATAATTAATATCCTAAATTTAAACGGTACGTTTTGGTGGGACATACCACTCGCGATTATCAACTAATTAACTTTTTCTAAAAATAGAAAATTAAGTCGCCTAGAAAGTATTTTATCAACAACAATTGTATGTCATTATATTAAAAAACAAGGTATGATTTTTTTCCACAAAAAAAAATGTGACCATTTAACAAAAGGAACCATTATGAAATTTTTGCTCTCTATGTTTATCTCTGCCTTATCATTTAATGCAATTGCTGAGAATGGTACTTTTGATATGTCTGGAACAGGGCTTGCCAGGATGGATTCAATCAACCATGGCCAGACCACATATCTCATTGCTGATGTCAAAAACAGTCAAACCATCTACAATCATCAAGGTGCCTCTTTTAAGGATGGAGATATTTTGTCATTAACTGGGATAGTCATGATTCGTAAAACACCAAATAGTTTCGACCTTGAAGGATACGGTACAGGGGTAGTAAATGCCAATGCAGACAATAAGATTTTTCTTGATTTTGCGAGAAACCAAGGTAGTGTGTCTTCTGGAGGCGGGGGTAAAGGCCAGCTGAACATGATAGGTGGTACCGGCAAATATAAAAACATCAAAGGTAGCTGCACTTACGACGTTAAATACCTACCGAAAGGAGCCCAGCTTATTTTTTCTAAGTGTGCCTATGATATTTAGCTTTAGATTTTTTCTAGAATAAGGACTTATGGGTGATTTGCTAATATACTTTTTTTCAATTAAGGTAAAGAAGCATTTTTATTCGGGGAAGGCACACTAATTAAACGCTGCATGCTCAATGGTGTTTACTAGCTATTAATCATTTGTTTGTCCTCGAAACGGCAATACTATGATAAAAAAACTCTAAAATTTTTAGTTATAAGCATACTCGTAAGTTTGCCAATTTCTCTCTAGCATTTTATTAACGTTGGAAGAAGACGTCTTGCCTTTGCATAATCTTCAGGGATTCCGATGTCAATAAAAACTCCTTCATTTTTTAACCCGAAGATCTTTGATTCTCCTTTATTTATTAATGGCGTAAGCAAATCGTTTTCGAATGCGATTGGTTTTAAAAAATCCGCCTTAACATTATCAAATATCGATGATGAACATAAAAAGATTCCACCATTTGCAAACTTTCCTTTTTTGTTTGCATTCAAAGAAAGAACTTGGCTACTTGATCCCAACTCAACCAAATGATATCTATCACTCTCATATGTCGCAAATAAAGCCATGGTTAACTTTGAATTATTTTTTTTGTGAAATTTTTTGATTTTTTCTAGGCTAACATCGAAATAAGTATCCCCATTAACTATCAAAAACGAGTTTCTAGTTTTAAGATATTTAATAGCAGCAAGAACTGCTCCTCCGGTGCCTAACGGTTTATCTTCAATTACGTACTCAATTTCACATCCAGCAAATTTTTTTCCAAAGTATTCTCTAATGATTTGGTGCTTATATCCCACAGACAATATAAAACGAGTGATACCTTGTTTTTCCCAAAAATTAATAAGCAATTGAAGAAAAGGAACTTCACCAATCGGAGCCATAGGTTTTGGAACTTCACTAACAATCGTTCTCAATCTTGTACCAAAACCACCAGCAAGAATTATTGCCTCCATTTTCCTATTTTAAACAACAGGTTAAAACTTCATGGAGTTTCGCTAATTCAACAGATAAATCCCTAGGATGGTTACCAACGAAAAAACCATGATCATGAGCCAAATTTGCGTGTTGCATATCACCAATACATTGATAATCAAAATGCTTGATAACGTCGTGTCGCAAAAAGTTTCCACCTGTAATCATACGATAACCAATACCATTTTCTTTGAGAGCTTTGAAAACACTGGACCTACTGATTGATAAATCGGGTCTAATAATCAAAGTAAACGCAAACCAACTACTCTTACCATTCTCTCTCTGTATGATAAATCGGTCGTCGGTTTCAAAAAGTTTCCTAAAAATATCCGCATTATTTCGCCTAATGTTTATCATACCGTCGAGCTTCTTTAGCTGTTCTATTCCTATTGCCCCACTAAGTTCTAAAGGTCGTGCATTGAAACCTGGCACAATAAATCTGTAAGCCTCTTCAAAATCATCCTCACGCCGTTCAAATATTTTTGATTCTTCAGGAAGACCGCGAGTCCATCCGTGTGCTCTCAATGACCGACAAAGATCTGAAACTTCAGTATGATCGGTAATAATTACGCCTCCCTCCATGGTGGAAATATGATGCGAAAAAAAACAACTATGAGTTCCCAAATCCCCATAAGTACCAGTATATTTTCCGTGAAGTGTAGCTCCCATTGATTCACAATTATCCTCAAACATATATAAATCATGCGCATCACAAAACTCCCTAATTGAGTCTAGAGCACAAGGATTTCCAAGGATGCTGACTGCTACTACCATCCGAGTTTTTTTGGTTAACGCTTTTTCAAGCATATTGGTATCAATATTTAGTGTATCTTTTTCAACATCAATGAATTTTAATTTCATGCCGTATTGTTGAAGAGGATAGTAGGTCGTTGACCAAGAAATTGCCGGAACTATAACCTCATCGCCCCTTTGCAGTGGTTTTTCCTTTTTGTAGAATAGAGCGGCGAGTGAAACCAAATTGGCCGCTGAACCCGAACTAACCATTACGGCATGTTTTGCTCCGAACTGTTCGGCAAATCTTTTTTCAAATTCGGCCACATTTTTACTCATTGTAAACATTCCTGAGTCGATAACGCGTTGCATAGCGTTTTTTTCTTCCGCTCCCCAAGAACTACTGGCTAATTCATAAAACATATTTTACCTTTTCACTTTTTTACACACATCTCTCGTACCGTCTCGGCAATGTTATCTGCAGTTGGATAGAAAAATTGTTCTAAACCATATCCTGCAGGAGTGGGAACATCTGGTAACCCGATTCGTCTCACTGGACTTTTCAAATCACTAAACCATTTCTCAGCAGCTCGAAAGCCAATTTCCGCACAAACTCCACCAATTGCCCAGCCAGTATCAACTACGAGTAAGCGCCCTGTTTTTTTTAACGAATTACCTATTATCTCGTCGTCCAAAGGCTGGATGGTTCTCAAATCGATGACCTCAACATCGATTCCGATTTCAAAAAGTTTTTTGGATGCTTGGAACGCTAACTCTATTGCATGCGACGCGCCCACGATCGTCACATCTTTCCCTTCTCGCCTTACAATACCTTTCCCAATTGGGACAGTGTATTTTTTTTCAGGAACGAACCCGCTTTTCTTCATCAACCATCGATGCTCAAAGATTAGTGTCGGGCTATTATCGTATATCGCCTCCAACATCAACCCTTTTGCATCATAAGGGGTGCTCGGCATCACTATTTTTAAACCAGGAACGCCAATTAATAATCCTTGTATTGCCTGAGAATGCTGTGCTCCAGAACCCCACCCCCTGCCTATTGCAGCCCAGACAACTAGAGGAACCTTATTCAAACCATTATCCATAAAATGGCATTTTGAAGCATGTGTAATAAGTTGGTTAAAAGCCAACAAGATAAAATCCGGTCTATTATGCATATAAACTGGCCTCATGCCTCTCATGGCTGCACCGGTACAGATTCCCATCATACCCTCCTCTGAAAGAGGGGTATCAAATACTCGAGCATTACCATGTCTTTCCCTTAGCCCTTTTGTGGTTCCGAACATCGCACTTGGGTCATCGACTCCCTGCCCTAAGATCATAACAGATGGATCACCTGATAACGCAAGGTCTAAAGACTCATTCAGTGCGTGCGGATAAGAGAGAACTCTTCCTTGGTCAGGATCCGGCTCATCATAGACCAGACTATTGACTAAACCTTCATCCCATGGCATTTCTTTCTCCCAAAAGTTATTTATTAGTCAGCGTATACAAATTGGTACAAATCAGTTTTTTGGGGTTCCGGGCTGTTTAAAGCAAAATCAAAGGCATCTTTTATTTCAATTTTAATTTTTCGTTCCATATCGAGCCTCTGTTGATTTGCTAAAATATTATTTCGCATCAAAAATGAACTGTAACTATTTACAGGGCATTGTTTCTCCCACGCTTCTCTTTCCTTTATATCCCGATACCCAGTTTTACTGTCATCTCCCGCTCCCCCGTGAGCTCTAAACCTATAAACTTTAGCCTCTATAAACCAAGGACCACTGCCGTTTTTTATATCTTCTACAGCATTTCTTGCAGTCTTATAGACGTCAAGTACGTTGGTACCGTCGACAGCAATAGCGTTCACGTCATGCCCTTCCGCCCATCGAACAATATCTCTTTTCGGTTGCCGCGTTTGTAGCGGAGATTGTACCGAGTAAAAATTATTCTCACAGAAAAAAATAATCGGAAGTTTTTTTAATGCTGCAAAATTTAAACTCTCCGAACATACACCCTCCTCTGTCCCGCCATCTCCTAAAAAAACCATTATGACATTGTTCTCTTTTCTTACCTGAGAAGCTAAAGCTGCTCCGGTAGCTATGGGTAGCGCACCGCCAACGATAGCAGAACTCCAAGCCATTCCAACATCTGGGTCAATCAGATGCATCGACCCACCCCGAGATCCCACACATCCATTACTTTTACAATGCATTTCACTCAGCATCTTTTTTAGGTCCCCGCCTTTTCCTAAATAAGCACCATGAGTTCTATGTCCTGAGTACAATAAGTCACTGTATTTTAAAGCCGAGCAAGCACCTACTGCAGTAGCCTCTTGACCAATTACTAGATGAATAGGCGTCTTCATGAAATCATCATGGTATCGTCCTTCAATCTCCTCTTCGATCATTCTTATGCGCAGCATCTTGTAAAACAATTCAACCAAAAAATCTTTTCCAAAAAAATCTAAATTTTTCTCCCAACCCTTATAACCATTGCCTTCATATGTATACCTCATCAAGTTTTTCCTTTGGCAAAAAAATCATTCATATGATCTATAACCCTTCGGGTTGGTATAAAGCAATTCTGCTTCCTGTGTTTTCAAAAACAAACGGAACATTGACTAGTTTTGATAAATTAGCTCTGATTTTTTTTTGCTTATCCGGCGGTACAAATAACAGCATAAATCCACCACCGCCGGCTCCTAATAATTTACCACCTACGGCTCCAGATTTGAGAGCCGTTTCATATATTTGATCCACTAGAGGAGTTGTTACCCTGTCCGACAAACTTTTTTTTCGCACCCAAGTTTCGTGTAGCAAATTACCAAATTCTAAGATAGGCACCTCAGATTGAAGTAATTGAATTGCAGTATCTACCATCCCAGACATTGTTATTAGTTCTTCCTCTCGTTTGCCAAAATTGGCAATTTTAGATTTTGCAATATCTGATGCAATTCGAGAAACCCCAGTGAAAAACAACATCAAATGATCTTGCAGATTTTGTTTTCTTTGTTGTTTCAGAATAATCGGATTTACAGTGAATGTCCCATCTTTTAGAAAATCTATTTTATTGAATCCGCCAAAGGCGGCAGAAATTTGATCTTGCGATCCTACACTTTCTTTAATCACATTCTGTTCAACATGGATAGCTTGCGATGCAAGATCCTCTTTGGATATTTGGCGGCCTTTTTGAGCCACCAGAGCGTTAATTAGCCCTACTGTAAAAGACGAACTCGACCCTAGTCCCGATCGCGCTGGCAAATCTCCATCATGATGAATTTCTAGTCCGGCAGTTTCTGATAAATACCCAAGAACCGCTCTCACTGACGGATGCTCGATATCTTTTATGTTTTGAACATTTTCTATGTGTGAGTAAACGATTCGGTACTTATGGTCAAAAAAACCGGGTAGATACCGACAACTAATGTAACAGTATTTATCAATCGTCGTCGACAAAACACTACCGCCATTTTTCAAATACCAAGATGGATAGTCGGTGCCCCCACCAAAAAAAGATATTCTAAAGGGTGTTCTACTGATTATCACTGATAAAAAACTCTCGATTAATAGATCAAATCAAGCAGCATGTAGATTTGATTCTAGCAATTGCCTACGCAACTTGATTTTTGTCATATCACTAATATGTTCAGCTACATTTTGCCCAAATTTTTGCTTTACGAAATTTAGATAACTCTCATCCTTGTAATATTCCAGAAATGCCTCGTCTCTAAATTTAAGGACCTCACCAGCAGTCAAGGCCTCAGTCCTTAGAGGATGAGTCTCAAAACTATGTTGAGAGTAACCAATCCACGACGCTGGAAGAGTCCAATTTTTCGCTAACGCCATTTCATAGAGTTTTGACCCCGGATAAGCCATTGCACAATAGAAGTTTGCAAACTCACACTTTGCCTCTATCGCTAGCTCCAATGTCTCCCTCATAGTAGCATTAGTGTCATCGGGAAGGCCAAATATATAATTACCAATCACATTAATTCCTGCTGCTTGTATCTTTCGAACCACTGAGATTATTGCCTCGGTACCAAACCTACCCTTTTCAACGCCGTCTCTAACATGTTTACTTCCCGACTCAATACCCAAAGCCAGCCATCGGACACCAGCCATTTGCAATTTTTCCAAAAACTCATCCTTGACGGTATCAACTCGGGCATACGCCCAAATATTTAGATTGTATCCCCTTTGGATAATCCTATCGCAGATCCCAATCACATGTGATCTGTTAAGGACAAACATTTCGTCTACAAACTTTATGTTACGCACTCCATATTTATTAACCAGCAAATCAATTTCGTCAATAACAGTATCGGGAGACCACATTCGATAAGATGGCTTACCAAACGGGGCATTAATGCAACAAAAAGTGCATTTATAAGGACATCCCAGTGTAGTGTGCATGGAAATATACGGCTGCCTATTATTTATGTCCTCAAAACAGTGCCAATTATGTGCCCTATATTTATCCATCGGAAACAAGTTCCAAGCAGCTCCAGGCATTTTCTCATCAATCCCGTCCATTAACGAACCAGCCGGTGTGGACCTGATGCCATCTTCATCCTTATACCAAAGGCTAGGGATTTTTGAAAAATCTCGCACTTTCTCTTTGAGAGCAGCAGCCACCATTAGGATTGTTTCGGGTCCCTCGCGGTTGCAAACAAAATCAACATCCTCCTCTTCCATGGTTCTCTTCGGCAACGCAGATGGATGGGTTCCCGTCATAAGAATATTTGTATCCCCAGCCAATTGTTTAATTGCCCGACAGGTTTCACCCGCTGCGGTCATATTTTGAGTAGATGCCGACGGTTGAAAACCGTAAACAACCATAACAACCAGATTAACTTTGTAATCGGACACGATCATTTTAGCTACATCCTCGGGGCTCAAATTGTGAGCAGGGGCATCAACTAATCCAACACGCATTCCGTTTTTCATCAAATAGGTGGCAAAAAGACCTGCAAGAGAAGGCGGTTCTATAGCAGAAAACTTATTGCCCAGACTTTGATAAACAGCAGCTCTGCTACCTGGATTTACCAGAAGAACATCTAATTCTTCTTTACTTGTTATTTTAGTTGTTATCGCCACCCGTCGCCCCCGTATTAGTCTCTATTTTCACCCACTGGATGTATTGATGCAAATAAACTTGATACACACCCGCAATATACCCCACATATTGTAATATTTCCATATATGTACGCAATATGTGGTTATAATAGTGCGGTTTTTAGTATAATGATGTAGCAAGAATCAGAGTCGTTTTTTTTCTTGGGGCTTTTTTCGCCTCATTAATATATCTACAATTCCTTTATTTTAAACCGAGATAAATTTTATTTCTTAAACATCAGTTAACAAAAATAGCAGGCAACACAATATTATGGCAAAAATATTACTCACCGGAGGTGCCGGTTACCTAGGTTCAACGCTTTGTCAACACCTTTTAAGGTTAAATCATCGGGTTGTAGTTTTAGATAACTTTATGTTTGGGCAAAATAGCTTGGCTCATCTATGTAATGATCCCAATCTGGAGATTGTTAATGGGGATGTTCGCTCAAAAGACATTATCAAAAAGCTTCTAAAAACATCTGACATTATTATCCCACTAGCAGCGCTTGTGGGCGCCCCCCTATGCGCAAAAGATCCGGTGGGTGCTACATCTACAAATCGCGATGCAATCTTCACTATGTTGGAAATATTAGGAAAGGATCAAATCGTTCTGATGCCCACTACTAATAGTGCTTATGGCTCGGGTGACGAAAATAATTATTGCACGGAAGAGAGCCCCCTAAACCCAATATCGCTATATGCTAAAGAAAAAGTAGAAGTTGAAAAAAGATTGTTAGAGCATCCAAATGCTGTCAGCTTTAGACTGGCTACGGTGTTTGGTATGTCCCCGAGAATGAGGATCGATCTTTTAGTCAATGACTTTACCTACCGCGCGGTTAATGATCGTTTTATTGTTCTATTTGAAAGCAAGTTTAAAAGAAATTACATCCATGTTATCGACGTTACTAGGGCTTTCATTCACGCAATAGATAATTTTGCGATAATGAAGGGAGAAATATTCAATGTCGGCTTATCTGATGCCAACGTCTCAAAAGCTGAACTTTGTGAACGGATAAAATTGCAGCTGCCAGAATTTACCTATATTGACGCGCCTGTTGGGAAAGATCCTGATCAAAGAAACTACATCGTATCTAATAAAAAAATCGAGAAAACCGGTTATCAAACAAAATACAGCCTAGATGCTGGCATAGCAGAATTAATCAAGGGCTATGCGGGTATAAAAAACTCCAAATACGGCAACATTTGATACAGGCTAGAATGAAGATCATCAAAACCAGTGAGAGAACTAACCCAAAAGTCAGCCTAATTCTTTTGGATTGGAACGTGAGAGAGAGTTTTCACTTTTTGAAATACCTCAGCACCCAAAGCCTTCCTCGCGATCAATTTGAAGTCATTCTTGTAGAATATTATTCTGGCATCTCAAAAGCAGCCCAAGACCACAGAGATCAAATAGATTGTTGGATGCTTCTTCAGATGCCTGAAGATCTCTATTACCACAAACATCTAATGTACAATGCCGGAATAATTGCAAGCCGTGGCGAAATATGTGTAATTTGCGATTCTGACGCAATGGCACGTCCAACTTTCATTAAAACCATCATTGACGAGTTTGAAAAAAATAAAAACTTAGTTTTACACATAGATCAGTTTCGTAATCAACGACAAGACTTTTACCCTTTTAACTACCCAAGCTTTGACGAAGTTTTAGGAGAAGGCTGCAAAAATAATATTAACGGTCAAACAAAAGGCTTGGTAGAGAAAACTGATCCTTTACACAACAGAAATTACGGAGCCTGTATGTGCGCCCCAAGATCTAAATTAATAAAAATTGGAGGTGCCGATGAGCACATAGATTATCTTGGTCATATTTGCGGCCCATATGATATGACGTTTAGGCTGGTCAATGATGGTCTAAAAGAAATTTGGCATGAGGAAGAATTCACAATGCACACATGGCATCCAGGAGCAGCTGGAGTAGATAACTACTTAGGTCCTCATGATGGAAGACACGTTTCAACGACTTCAATTGCAGCACTTAATATGGGGCAAACTGAACCATTTGTGATAAATCCTGCGATATCTATGCTTAGAGATAATGGAAGCACCGACAGTAAAAATCTTTTAGGCACTTTAATAAATCCACAATATCTCGAATCATGGAAAAGAGTAAACTTAGATAAGCTTGGCAAACATTATTTTGAGGCTAAGCCTAGCGAAATATCGATATTACACCATCGAGGATTTAGGGTAACCCATAATGAGGGCAAGACTCATGGATTTATAGTTGGAAAATCGTATAATCTTGCCTTTTTAGAAACTGACCAAAGTATTTTTCCAATCTCTGGAACGTTTTCCGAGGTAATAAAAAAACTTAATAGAGCACTCACGCTCAAGGTGACAATATTATTATTATTGACACGGTTTTGCTTCAAAGCTCGGTTGGGATTGGCTCATTTGCAACATTACATTGCCACACGATACTATTTTGCAAAAAAATCACTATCTGCACAAAATAAAAAATCTAGTACAACGAAAAGAAGATCGCCTAAAGTTAAAGACAGCTACCAAATAACCTCCCTCAAAAAACGTTTTCGTCATTTTGCCACCCGAATTGATCAATTTAATCGAGAAGCATCGTTCTTGTGCGAGGGCTTAGATCGCCTAATTCTTTTTCTTTTGACCTATCAAAATAAACTACGAATTGAAAAAAAATCTGTATTGTACGTCCACAGTAGAAGTGTAAAATTATGGACAACGTTTCTAGGGAATATTCGGCTTCTACCGAAGATGGAAATTAGATTAATAGAGAATCTAGACGATGTGCATGTAGCATTTGGTGAAGAAAAGACAGATAACACAAATAAACAACTTCTGATCTCCTCTCTTTTGTTTTCCCGGTTTTACTCGATAATCGCAGAATTTAAAAAAAGAACAAAAGATAATGTTATTGTCATATAAAAATCGTTTTGCACTCCCGGAAAAGTAAATGCGAGACCTACATCAAGTTAAAAACTGGATAGACCTAATCACAGTTCTGGTCCAAAAAGAACTGAAAGTCCGTTACAAAAGCAGCATGTTAGGGTATTTCTGGGCTTTGGCTAACCCTTTTGCTTTCGCTCTTGTCTATTGGGTCGCTTTTAAATTAGTTATGCGCGTACAAATGGAAAACTATACAATGTATTTGCTGACTGGTTTATTTCCTTGGCTTTGGCTAAGCATAGGAATTAATAGGGCAACGCAAAGCTATATCGATAACGCAATGCTTATAAAAAAAATTGCGATCACCAGAGCTATAATTCCATTAACTAACGTCGTACAAGAGATGGTGCATTTTATATTTGCATTACCTGTATTTATTGTTTTTTTAATAGTTGCGGACAATATGTCGATTCATATATCGTGGGTTTGGCAAATTCCTTTGATGGTTATCCTACAATTCTTCTTTGTGTACCCAATGGCTCTTGTATTTGCGCTTACAAATGTTTATGTGAGAGATATCAGCTACGTGGTTGGCATAGGATTTTCACTACTTTTTTTTATTACCCCAATGGTATACCCAATAACCATGGTGCCAGAAGCCTATCGTTTTTATTTCGAACTTAATCCAATCCACGCGCTGATGAGCTGTTGGCGGGGAGTATTTCTTGAAGGATCCTTGCCTATTCAAAATCTCCTGTATTGCGTAGTCTTTTGCGCAATAACAGGATTTATTTCTATCGCAACATATCAAAAAATAAAATTTAGAATTGGCGAACTTCTATGACAAACATAATCGAATGTCATAATGTTTGGAAACAATATCGCAAAAATAATGTGCTAGGGATTAAAGAATTTATCCTTCGAGGCAGGCGAAAACCTCCTAATCGTTTTGACCGTGACTGGGCTTTACGTGAAATTTCATTTTCAGTTAGAAGTGGTGAGGCGTTAGGAATTATCGGACCAAATGACACGGGTAAAAGCACACTACTAACACTACTGCTTGGGACCATCTTCCCCGAAAGAGGCGAGATAATTACAAAAGGGAAAATAGCTTCGTTAATGGAGATAGGTGCAGGTTTTCACGGCGAATTAACGGGAAGGCAGAACATATTATTACACGGAGTTATTTTGGGGATGTCTCGAGAAGAAATAAAAAAATCCACAGCTAAAATTATAGAGTTTTCTGAAATTCAATCTGCCATTGATGAGCCGCTTCGGACATACTCCAGCGGTATGATCGCTCGGCTGGGATTCTCAATAATTATACATGCGACCAGCGACATCTTGTTAATAGACGAAGTTCTAGCAGTTGGCGACGAGAAATTCCAAAAGAAATGTATTAATTACTTAAATCATTTTAAGCAAAACGGTGGGGCAATTGTAGTTGTTTCACACGATATGAATGAACTGGCGTCACTTTGTCAGAGTGGCATTTGCCTAAATATGGGTAAAATAGTGCACTATGGGCAAATTGATAAAGTTATAGACCATTATGAAAACATGGACTATTGATGGAAGTTGAGGCCAACCAAATAATTTCCCTATTACTTCCAACTAGAGGACGAAAAGAAAAATGTTTGAGGTTTCTAGATAGCTTAGCCAACACGGCTGCAAGGCCTGAAAAAATCGAGATTGTATTACGTGTTGATGAAGATGATACGGAGAGTCATAACATTTCGCATGACCATCTTCATACCAAAATGATAATTGGACCCAGGCAAACAATGGGACAATACAACACCGATTGTCTCCATAAGTCGTCCGGGGCTATCATATTTCTTGTTAATGATGACATTGAAGTAAAAACTGATGGTTGGGACAGAGACGTCGTTGATATGCATCGCCAATACTCCGACGAAATCTATTTAGGCTATCCCAATGATATGTTTAAAAAAGAGAAACAACCGACTTTTCCAATCATTTCAAAACAATTAAGTGCCCTGTTAGTCGACCCGTTTCCTGATTCCTATAAAGGATCATTCATAGAGTACCATTTGCTCGACATTTTCATGCGTTTAAAAAAAAGAGGGTTTAATAGAATTCACTTTCTGGAGAATACCATATTTGAACATCAACACTATCGGTTAGGAAAAGGCACTTTTGACGAGACTTATAAAAGCCGGGACCGTTTTGGAGATGACATGGTTTTTATCTCTGAAAATGAAAATAGAAAATTTCAGGCAGGTAAAATAATTCAATATTTAGAACACAAAAACTACAAATTAAAGACTTACTCGCTACCAACCCGCAGAATTTCTAATCGACCATTTTTCAAGTACCTGATGGAAACGGCCTTCGTTGAAAAAGAGCTTCCTATGAAATGGAGATTCTTCTTGTTATGGTGGTTTACGGCTCGGTTTGTTGCTAAGCTTTTTAGTAGTCAGCTAATAAATAAAATCATAAACCGAAAAAAAATGGGCGATAATAGCCCTACATAGTTTATTACTCGTAAGTTATCTCCTATTGAAAAAAAATAAACTATCCCCATCTATAATTGGACAGTAATTTTATAAATAAATTAATATCATTTTTATTGCTTTTTTAGGAGAATAGTAATATGAATACCACGAATTTAGGCAACTTATACCAACCCACCATAGAATTAGATAACCTCGCATTAAGCTTAGATAATTACTGGATAAGCGGCAACGACGCCGCTAACCACCCCCCCTACAACATAACATCTTGCGACAAGGGAAACTTTGAAATCTCGATTGCGGTAGCGGGGTTTAAGCGAAACGAACTAGATGTTCAAATTGAAGATGAATCCCTTACCATATCGGGGAAGAAAAAAGATACAGATCCATCAGTGAATTATCTCCATAGAGGTTTTATAAACAAAGATTTTCACCAACAATTCAAACTTGCTGAATTTGTAAAAATTAAAGATGCAACGTTAGACAACGGATTATTAATAATATCGTTAACTAAAATTATTCCGGAAGAACTTAAAGCCAGAAAAATTGCTATCAGGGTCGGTAACAAAAAAGATGAGCAAGTAAAGTCACATTAAAAAAACAAATGAGTGGGGGGACCTTTTATCCCTCCGCCCTTTCAATCTATTAATGTTAAGTCAGTGCAAGACGCGGCAGAAAGCCGCCCATTACTTTTCCAGTAGACCATTTTATCTAACATGTTGATGTCCAATTCATTATTGTTCCAAATGACTCGTATTGAATCTGGAGACGTTTTAGCAACCTCAACCTCCTTTATATGATTAAACTCGGTATCATAAAACTTTCCTCGCTTTACAAAATCTGGATCTAGTAACACAGCCAAGCATCTGTTTGATTTTAGTAAATCTGGACATAATAAATTAAGGATACGTTTTTTTTTACTATGTGGAGGCGAAATAAAAATATTTATATCCACAACTCCCTTACGACTTTTCACATCACAATCAGGGATAAATTTAATAGGATCATCATGAGCCAAAGCATTGCCTAGATTAAATGCCAGAATACCGATAGCTATCAGTGTTATTCGAGCTTTTTCTTTGGAAAACCTCTTTTTTTTCTTGCTAACCATTTTCTGCACTCCCTCATCTTCCGGACCATTAAAAAAAGCAAAGAAACTTCCAAAGTTTATAAAAAAGGTTCAGCCCTCAAATAAATCAACTACAGCTCTGCAAGATAAACTCCGCCTTTTATCCATTTGCCCTCTTCTCTTCTAATACCTTGAATGGAAAAACTCAATTTATTAAAGCCATATTGATCAAGCAAACGATCAATATAATTCTGTGGATGAGCATATCGCCCGCTAGGCAGCAAAACATAGGATTCCGCCTCTATATGCTCTGTGGAAAATACGAAAATACCTTTTTCGCGAGAACATTTTCTCACATTCTTAAAAACCTCATTCAAATCCCCTAGATAAATAAAAACATCAGCAGACACAAAAAAATCAAAACTATCCTTACGTTTGGCTAAAACCTCATTTATCTCACCTAAAACAAGTTCCTTGTATATTTTTTTTTCTTCAGACTTTTGAAGCATTTTCTCTGACACATCAATTCCGACCATTAAATTTACCGCATCGGAAAAAACTTCTCCACAGATACC
>PAHB01000080.1 GCA_002704665.1 Pseudomonadota bacterium | reverse complement strand
AATCTGGAGCTTTGCAATTCCCATTGGTAAGCAACAATTGGTGAAACATGAAAGCCTTCTATAGCAAATTCAATCGCCGGCCTAAGAACTTGTTTGAAAGGCAATTTTCCAAATCGTTTTGATAACGCGACCCAACCGGACACCGCCCCAGGGACGGTAACACTCTCCCAACCTTCGGTGGGCATCTGCAAACACTTGGAAAACCTTTTTGGAGTCCACGTGGCGGGAGATTTTCCTGACGCATTTAAGCCAAAGAGGTTGCCGTCTTTATAAACAATTGCAAAAGCATCAGACCCAATTCCATTCATTGTGGGTTCTACTACTGTTAGGGCGGAGGCAGTTGCGATAGCGGCGTCAACGGCATTTCCCCCTTCCAATAAGATTTTTAATCCGGCTTGAGCGGCTAATGGCTGTGAGGTCGCTACCATTTGTTTCGCAATTACAGGAGATCTGTAAACAGAAGGTGGATATTCGCAAAAAGTTTTAACCATGGCATTTTAGTCTGTAATTTATTACCATAATAGACTACTATACTACACAGCAATGTGTTTAAAAGGCACTCCAGATTCTAAAAATGTCATTACCTGAAAATGAAGTTTATTCCGTATTTCTGGCGGGGCCTATTATTTTTTTCCAAGGAAGAAGGCCTGATGTTCGTAGATAGAGTTTTATCGGGTATGAGACCTACCGGGGCTTTGCATCTGGGACACTATCAGGGTGTTCTAAAAAATTGGCTCGATTTGCAAAATGAATACGAGTGCTATTTTTTTGTAGCCGATTGGCACGCTCTAACCACCCACTATGAAACTCCAAGCATTTTGGAGGAGAACGTTTGGGACATGCTTATCGACTGGCTGGCGGCTGGCGTAGACCCCTCGCAGGCCGTGCTATTTATACAGTCAAAGGTTCCGGAACATGCTGAGCTCCACCTTTTATTGTCTATGATCACCCCGCTAGGTTGGCTTGAGAGAGTGCCTAGTTTTAAAGATCAGCAAGAAAAACTCACTCAAAGAGATTTATCAACGTACGGATTTTTGGGATATCCACTTCTGCAAGCGTCAGACATTCTAATTTATCGTGCTAATTTGGTTCCGGTCGGGGAGGATCAGGTTCCTCATATTGAGTTTACACGAGAAATTGCGAGAAGATTCAATCATATATATGGTAAAGATGTGAATTATGAGAAAAAAGCAAAGGAAGCAATAAAAAAGCTTGGATCGAAGCGTGGAAAACTGTACCAAAAAATGCTTAATCGTTATCAAGAGCAGGGGGATCTGGATGGTCTCGCCGAAGGGAGGGCACTTCTTGAGGAGGCAAGCAATCTGTCTATCGGGGATAGAGAAAGATTATTTGGTTATTTAGAGGGAGGGGGAAAGGTAATTCTTTCGGAGCCAAAGGCGCTATTAACAAAAGCAGCAAAAATGCCGGGGATAGACGGACAAAAAATGTCGAAATCTTACGATAACGCAATTTCTTTGCGAGATGATTCCAAGACAATAGAGAAAAAAATCCGTACAATGCCTACCGATCCGGCGAGAGTACGCAGAACTGACCCAGGGGAGCCTGAGAACTGCCCAGTTTGGCAGTATCATAAAATATATTCTGACCCTGATACCCAGAAGTGGGTCGATGTTGGCTGCAGATCTGCAGGAATCGGTTGTTTGGACTGCAAGCAGCCAATAGTTGACAGCATAAAGAAAGAGCTTGCTCCAATAAGGGAGCGTGCTTTGAAGTATGAGGAGGATCCTGCCGCCTTGAGAAATATCATGGCGGATGGTTGCGACAGGGCTCGAAAGATAGTTTCCGACACGATGCGAGACGTTAAAGATGCTATCGGCACCAGTTATTTTTAACGTCTCTGTAAAACCTATGCGCAGCTCCTAGCTAAGCCTTCATACTTTCTCTGGCTGCAATCTGGTCTTGCCATCGCTTTAAATTTGATAGAGCCGTTTCGGGTACTATTTTCGACCATTTTGCGAAATCGATCGTTACAAAAGCGGTAATGTCAGCGATTGAAAAGTGTTTTCCACAAATGTACTCATGATCCTTGAGACGACTGTCTAAAAAGTTAAAAAAACTATTTAGTTGTTTTTTGCCGCGCTCGGCTAGTTCAGGGATCTGAGCGTGGGGTTCTGGTCCTGTCGCTGCACGGTTTTCAAAACCCTTTGATGTGTTACGGAAAGTATCTGCTGCAGCTTGGTATCCATCGGATTCCATGTGCAGGTCCCACATGGCTATATGAGCTTTTTCTTTTGCTGTCGTCCCCATTAAGGCAGGTTCTGGGTGCGTTTCTTCAATATAGCGGCAGCACGCCGATATCTCACTGATTGTGCTTCCATCGTCAAGCTCTAAGACCGGCACGGTGCACCATGGGTTGAGTTTTTTAAAAGAATCTGTATGTTGCTCTCCGGCCATTAAATCCACTTGAATAGTTTCAACTTCGAGTTTTTTTTCTGCTAGAAAGATTCTTACCCTCCTCGGGCTGGGAGCTATAGTCATATCGTACAGTTTCATGTTGTTTGCCTCACTTTATGTATAAAAAAATATAATAATGCTTATTTATCTATTCTGCTTCATAATTCTAGATTGTTCACGTTGCCAATCTCTTTCTTTTATCGAATTTCTTTTGTCGTGTTGTTTTTTCCCCCTTGCAAGACCTATTTGTAATTTTATCCGACCTTTAGAAAAATGCATATCTAGGGGAACCATAGTATTTCCTGCTCGTTCCACTTTTCCTATTAATTTCTTTATTTCCCCTGCATGTAGCAGCAACTTTCTAGAGCGAGTAGGGTCGGCGTCGATATGTGTTGACGCCGAGCTTAAAGCGCTAATGTGCGACCCAACTAGAAAAACTTCTCCGGAGATCAATTTTACGTAAGCTTCCTTGAGTTGAACTCTCCCCGCTCTTATTGACTTGACCTCCCATCCTTCGAGCGATATGCCAGCTTCATACTGCTCATCTATAAAGTAATCATGAAAAGCTTTCTTATTTTTAGTGATTGCCATTATATAATACGTAGTCTGCAGTTTTTTTGCTTGTAATTATCCTTAATATATTATGACATTATTTGAAAAAAGTATCTTGGTTCACCATAGCGCAGTTCAGATGTACAGTCTGGTAGACGACATCGAAAGCTATCCTGAATTTTTACCTTGGTGCAGCGATTCGAAAGTTTTTAACCGAAGTTTGGAACATGTCGATGCGTCGCTTACCATAGACTTTCATGGGGTCAGGCAAGAGTTTATAACTCGAAATAATATTTCGTTTCGCCCGCACAGGATGGAGATCGATCTGATCAGAGGACCGTTTAAAAGGTTACATGCGAAGTGGCAATTCAAAGAGCTAGGAGAAAAAGACTGCAGAGTTGATTTTTTGATTGAATATTCCTTCGCTAATATCATATTAAGTAATTTGATGGGACCAGTTTTTAAAGTCATTACTAGTTCCCTCGTAGATGCGTTTGTAAAAAGAGCAAAAGTTTTGTATGGATAATTTTTGTTAATGAAAATAACAGTCATTTATGCCAAACCTAACTGCCAGCGAAAAGTTGAGATTGATATTCCCTATGGGGCTACTTCTCATGATGCGATTGTTGCGTCAAGTATCGAATCTCTATGGACTGATATGGATCTTAATAAATGTAATATTGCAATCTGGGGAGAATCAGTTCCAAAAGGGTATAAGTTAAAAGATGGGGATAGAATTGAGATTTGTAGACAACTGAATTTAGATGCGAAAATGTTAAGGAGGAAAAGAGCAAAAGGAGGCATCAAAAGAGCTAGGGGATAACGAGTTGCAGGCACCTTATATTATTTTAGTTATTCTGTATAGGGTGGCAAATGTGGTGGAGAGCGGCTCTGTTTTATATTTAGATCAAGTAGTTCACTCACATCGGTTAATAAGTTTTCTATAATTTGGCATCTATTCTCCTTCAGTGATTTTTCGATTCGATCCATGGTTTCGTATATTACAGACCAGATAGGAACATTTTTTTCAGCGATTAGGACATTGTTTTGGAGGGTTTGGTACACATTAGCGATCTCCCCACCGCAAGATTTGTGAGTTTGCGAAGCAAAAGTCGTCTCATTAGCCAGGAGGGCCAGATAAAAAAAAATAAAAAAATTCATGTTTTACTCCTGCAAGAAATTTTACGGCAAGGTTCGACCTAAGTATAATTGAATCCTTTGAAGAGGATAAAAAATGCGTGTAATTGGTAAGGCGTTAACGTTTGACGATGTATTGTTGGTCCCGGATCATTCTACAATAGTTCCAGTAGAGGCTCAGCTTAACACTCGCATATCGAAATCAATTACCGCAAGCATACCGATTCTTTCTGCCGCGATGGACACTGTTACAGAAGCGAAATTGGCTATTGCTATTGCGCAAGAGGGTGGATTGGGCGTCATTCACAAAAACTTCTCGCCAGAAATTCAAGCAATGGAGGTAGAAAAAGTTAAACGGTTTGAAAGCGGTGTAGTGAAAGATCCAATAACTATACGTAAAGATATGCTGGTTAGGGATGTGTTGAGCTTAATCAAGGAACATCGAATATCTGGATTACCTGTCGTCGATTCTGATGGCATTGTCATAGGTATCGTAACCAACAGAGATTTAAGATTTGAGAAAAATCTTGGTCAGCCTGTGAGTAATCTTATGACTCCTAAGGGACAACTAATCACGGTCAGAGAAGGCGGTGGAAATGATGAAGCTATGCAGCTCATGCATGATAATCGCTTGGAGCGTGTTTTGGTGGTTGACAACGAATTCCGTTTAAAGGGGTTAATTACCGCGAAAGATATTCTTAAATCTTCCGAACATCCTTTTGCCGCAAAAGATAGTCAGGGACGCTTGCTTGTTGGAGCTGCTGTTGGTGTAGGAGATGAAACTGATGAAAGGGTAGACCGATTAATTTCAGCTGGTGTTGATGTAATCTTTGTCGATACTGCTCATGGTTTTTCACAAGGAGTTCTGGATACTGTAAAAAAAATCAAAAGAAAATATCAAAGAACTGACGTAATAGGCGGCAATATAGCAACTTTGGAGGCAGCAAAAGCATTGGCCGATCAAGGGGCGGATGGAGTAAAGGTTGGAATAGGTCCGGGTTCCATATGCACCACAAGAATTGTTGCCGGAGTGGGGGTGCCCCAAATTACCGCCTTAGAGAATGTTGTTACCGGTTTATCGGGCTATGGGGTTCCAGTTATTGCGGACGGTGGTATTCGTTACTCAGGCGATATCGCAAAAGCAATTGCAGCGGGAGCTGATACGGTAATGCTCGGTGGTTTGTTTGCTGGTACTGAAGAAGCTCCGGGCGAAATTGAGCTTTATCAAGGAAGGTCTTATAAATCATATAGAGGAATGGGTTCCATTGGAGCGATGCAGCAAGGGAGTGCAGATCGATATTTCCAAAGTTCGAGACAAGCACCTGATAAACTGGTTCCGGAGGGGGTAGAGGGGAGAGTTCCTTACAAAGGTAGTGTGGTTGCTGTAATTAATCAATTGATCGGTGGACTAAGATCTTCAATGGGTTACTTGGGCTGTGCAACGATTAAAGAAGTCCAAGAAAGAGCTAAATTTGTTGAAATAACCGCGGCGGGTGTCCGTGAATCTCACGTTCATGACGTTCAAATTGTTAAAGAGGCACCCAATTACCGCGTTGATTAGAAGTTTCTAAAGTACAATTAGAGGAAAATTTTCATGGGTCTTGATAAAATTTTGGTTCTAGACTTTGGATCTCAGTACACACAATTAATCACCAGAAGAGTAAGGGAGCTAGGAGCTTACTGTGAAATTTTTCCATATGACGTTCAGATCAGCCAAATTAAACATTGTAGACCGAAGGCTTTAATCTTATCAGGAGGGCCTGCCTCAGCTGTTGGAAGCTCCGGAGCTCGGGTTAATGGCGAGATATTTCATTTGGATATCCCGATTTTAGGTTTGTGCTACGGCATGCAAGTTATGGCGGCCCAGCTCGGAGGAAAGGTCGAGACCGGGCGAAAGCGCGAATACGGACCAGCAATAGTTCGAGCTAGAGGTCATTCTCGGTTACTAAAGAACATTGAGGATAGGCAAAACGAATTAGGGCATGGGTTACTCGATGTTTGGATGAGTCACGGGGATAGTGTTACAGAGGTTCCAAAAGACTTTATTACTATTGCATCGAATGAAAGTACGCCAATAGCAGGCATAGCTGATGAAAAACGAAATTTTTATGGTCTTCAGTTTCATCCAGAAGTAACTCATACTAGACGAGGGGGTGAGATTCTTCAGCGTTTTATTACCGACATCGCAAAAATTTCAAATTCCTGGTCAATGCCACTGTTCGTACCAAATGCGGTAAATAAAATACGGGAGCGGATTGGGTCGGATAAAGTCATATTGGGATTATCAGGAGGAGTTGATTCTTCTGTTACGGCGGCGCTTTTAAAAAAAGCCATTGATCATCAGGTCACTTGTATATTTGTTGACAATGGTTTGCTTCGCCTCAATGAAAGTTTGAGCGTGATGGAAATATTCAGAAAGAACTTAGAGCTGAATATTATTCATGTTGATGCAAGACAACAATTTATGAGCGCATTGAAAGGCATCACTGATCCCGAAGAAAAAAGAAAAATTATTGGTAAAGAGTTTATTAAGGTTTTTGAAAAAGAATCCGACAAACTAAACGATATTAAGTGGTTAGCCCAAGGGACTATTTATCCCGATGTAATAGAATCCGCGGGAGCCAATTCAAATAAAGCAGTAACAATAAAATCACATCATAACGTTGGGGGATTGCCGGATAAGTTAAACCTCAAGTTGATAGAACCCCTACGAGATTTGTTCAAAGATGAGGTGCGTAAACTTGGTATTGAATTGGGCCTACCTGAATCAATGGTCTACAGGCACCCTTTCCCAGGCCCTGGCCTTGGAGTGCGTATTCTTGGAGAGGTTAGATTTGATTTTGCCGAAATATTAAGACACGCAGATGCGATTTTTATAGAGGAATTAAAAAAATCAGGGTGGTACCCTCGTGTATCCCAAGCCTTCGCGGTCTTTTTACCTGTTCGATCCGTAGGTGTTATGGGCGACGGAAGAACTTATGAGTATGTCGTGGCTTTGCGTGCTGTTGAGACGACGGACTTTATGACAGCTACTTGGTCGCAATTGCCAAGTGAATTGTTAGAAAAGGTCTCGAGTCGAATAATCAATGAAGTGAAAGGTATTAATCGAGTTGTTTATGATATTTCGAGTAAACCTCCAGCTACTATTGAGTGGGAATGATATAAGCCAAAATAGTCGTTTATAATCAATTGTTTACAGAAAAGATTGACTTTCCAAGTTGTTTCCAAGTAAATAGAAAACGCATATAAAACAATGCCTTATGACACTAAAACCATAGAGTGGGAACTATAATCAGATAAAATTCAAAATAGAGACAAAAACAATAATGTAAGAAGTTCCTGTTAGGTCTAATCGCTATTCCACAAAGTTGTTTTATATTACTATAATTAGCCGGTAGTGGTTGATAGGGTAATGATAAAAAACGAGATACACAAAAGTTTTATGGTTGCGGATTTAATGTCGAAAGCTGGAAGTGAAAATAATAAAAAAAACAAAAAGGTCTCAGTTTAAAAATGAAGAAGGTATCCTTTGCTCTGAAATCAAAGGTAGTACCACGCTTGAATCAAGTAAATTTTACAGCGAAGCTCCATTTCCGAATTATCAAGGTTATGAAAACGCGCATATATTGCATAAAACTGTATCAGAAAATGTTTTTCTTAATGATCTAAAAAATCACTTAGGATTTGGTAAAAAGTTTATTGAGGTTGGCAGTGGCACTTGTCAATTGTCGTTGGCGTTTGCTGTTGGCACTAATAACCTTTTAGTAGCAATGGATCCTACGAAAGAGTCTTTAAAGCTTGGTAAGGACTTTGCAGAAAAAAACAACATTGATAATGTTATCTTTTTGAACTCTGATATCTTTGATGATGTAGTACAAGATGATTTTTTTGATGTGGTTTGGTGTAGTGGAGTTTTACACCACACAAAAGATTCAAAGAGAGGCTTTGAAATAATTTCAAAATGGGTGAAAGAGGACGGACTAATAATCATTGGTGTTTACAATAAAATTGGAAGGTTACGTACTAACTTTAGGCAACTAGTGTATAAAATTTTAAACAAAAACAACTTTTCCAAAAAACTAATCTCAATTTTAGATCCATACCTAAGAAATAATCTCAGTGAAGAAAAAAGACAAGCTTGGTTCCGTGATCAGTATGATCATCCTTTAGAGAGAAAGCATTCTATCGACGAGGTAATAGATTGGTTCGAAGATAATAGGGTTTCTTTTTTAGGTTCAATACCTAGCCCAAATTCTGATTTTAAAAATATATCTCAGATGGATGGTGACAAGGGTGCATTAATAGATAGATTTTTCGCGCAAATAACAATGTTGTTTTCTAATCTTGGTGGAGAGGGAGGACTTTGTATTGTTGTTGGGAAAAAACAAAAAAGAAATGATCAGTAACTTGCGTACAAACGGTGCAGGTCGACACGGTAATTTTGATAATATTTAATTTTTAGGGTAAGGGGAGGTTAATAATCAAGAAATGTATTGCTTCCTCGATTATCCATTGCTCGTTTCAAACTGTTTTAAGATGATGTCTACCGAAAATGATTGTAAATTATGCAAAAAATCTTGATAGGAGTTGGATTAATAATTTTAGTAGCCGGTCTCTTCTACCCCTATTTAAAAAAACTGGGGTTAGGACATTTACCCGGTGATATATTTTGGAGAGGTGAAAATTCTTCTTTTTATTTTCCGATTGTAACTTGTATTATTGTGAGTGTAGTTCTCACTCTAATTATTAATTTTTTTAAATAGCTTGACGGATTCAAAAAAATACGAGTACGAATATATTCGAGCATTCACATCGATGGAAACTCGAAACTCAATCACTTATTTTTTTTATATATAACTGCCAAAGTGGAGCAGAAAAAATCCGTAACTTTTGACAATATATGTTGGTAAAAGCATCTATGGCTATTTTAGGGCTGTGAAGCACATCAGGTGTACTATCAGGATTTTCTTGCCATAAGTAATCGTCGAAAGCAATTACACCATTTATTTTCAATAATTTGAAACTCAGTAAAGCATCAAGCAGAACATCAGGAGCCTCGTGGGACCCATCGACGTATATAAAGTCAAAATAACTACCCTTAGTCTGAGCTAACAGGTTGAATAGTATTTCATCACTAAGACCTTTATGAATTGAAAGGTTAACATCATATTTTACCTTTTTCATAGCTAGTTGGACGTTATGGTGAAATCTAGTTTCAACATCAGACATGTTTGTTTCGTAATTGCCGTCTCTTTGGTGCTCAGATCCACCCCTCCAACTGTCAATACAATGAAGTTCTATATTT
>PAHB01000079.1 GCA_002704665.1 Pseudomonadota bacterium | reverse complement strand
GAGTGGCGTGAAAAAATGATAGAGGCAGCAGCAGAATCTTCTGAACCACTTATGGACAAATATTTAGAAGATGGCGACCTAGAGCCGAGCGAAATCAAGGAAGGTATTAGGCAACGAACCATCGAGTCTGAGATTGTGCCTATGTTCTGCGGTACTGCTTTTAAAAATAAGGGAGTCCAAGCAATGCTCGATGCAGTGATTGACTACCTACCATCTCCCACCGATATTCCGCCAGTCCAGGGTGTCCTAGAATCAGGTGACGAATCAAAAAGAGATGCATCTGACGACGAATCTTTTGCTGGTCTTGCCTTCAAGATAATGACGGATCCTTACGTAGGTCAGTTAATTTTCTTTCGTGTTTACTCCGGTGTGATTAAATCCGGTGACTTTATCTATAACCCGGTTAAGAGCAAGAAGGAAAGAATCGGAAGAATACTTCAAATGCATGCAAATAACCGTGAAGAGCTTAAAGAGGTTCGCGCTGGGGATATAGCGGCCGCTGTTGGTCTAAAAGAAGCGACTACAGGCGATACTTTGTGTGACCCAAACAAGACAATAATTTTGGAAAAAATGATATTTCCCGAGCCGGTTATATCGCAGGCGGTTGAACCAAAGACTAAAGCTGATCAAGAAAAGATGGGAATAGCACTAGGCCGTTTAGCTCAGGAAGATCCCTCTTTCAGGGTAAGGACTGACGAGGAGTCTGGGCAAACAATTATTTCGGGTATGGGGGAGCTTCACTTGGAGATACTCGTTGACAGAATGAAGAGAGAGTTTAGCGTAGACGCAAATGTTGGAAAACCTCAGGTTGCCTATCGTGAGGCGATCAAGGCTCCTATTGAAATCGAGGGCAAATTTGTAAAGCAGTCGGGAGGAAGAGGGCAGTATGGACATGTTTGGTTGAAAATGGAACCTCAAACGCAAGGCGATGGCTTTGAGTTTGTCGACGCGATTAAAGGGGGAGTCGTTCCTCGTGAGTTTATTCCCGCTGTGAATAAGGGATTAGAGGAGGCCATGAGCGGGGGAGTTTTAGCAGGATATCCAGTAGTTGATGTCAAAGTTACCCTGTTTGATGGGTCTTACCATGATGTTGATTCAAATGAGAATGCTTTCAAGATGGCTGCAATACTTGCGTTTAAAGATGGCATGCGGAAGGCGACCCCCATACTCTTAGAGCCTGTAATGATGGTCGAGGTTGAGACCCCCGAGGAGAAAATGGGGGATGTTATGGGTGATCTCTCTTCAAGGAGGGGAATGATTCAAGGAATGGATGATATGCCTGGGGGAGGTAAAACTGTGAGATCAGAAGTGCCACTAGCTGAAATGTTCGGGTACTCGACAACGCTGAGATCTCTCACGCAGGGTCGTGCAACCTATACAATGGAGTTTAAACACTACTCGGAAGCTCCCAAAAACGTTGCAGAAGCAATAATGACCGATAGGGCAAACTAGAGTTATGGATAATCAAAAAATCAGAATACGACTCAAAGCTTTTGACTACAGGTTAATTGACCAATCTGCTATAGAAATCGTCGAGACCGCAAAAAGGACAGGGGCGGTAGTTAAGGGGCCAATTCCTCTTCCAACACGAATTGAACGATTCAACTTGTTGCGCTCGCCCCATGTAGATAAAAAATCAAGGGAGCAGCTTGAAATGAGAACGCACCTCAGATTAATGGACATTTTAGACCCGACAGATAAGACGGTTGATGCTCTCATGAAGCTGGATTTGCCAGCAGGGGTTGATGTGGAGATAAAATTGTGAGGATTTTATGGGTTTAGGTTTAGTTGGGCGAAAAATAGGCATGACTCGTATCTTTACTGAGGTGGGTGATTCTGTTCCAGTTACAGTGCTGGACGTGTCAACTAATAAGGTTGCTGGCATAAAAAAGCACGATAAAGACGGCTATAATGCGGTACAGGTAGCTTTTGATAAAGTCAGTGGTAAAAGGATTACAAAGTCTATGAGGGGACATTTCAACAAGGCTGGAATAGATTTGGCTCGGTTGGTTAAAGAATTCCGGGTTGAGTCAGGTAGCCTTGAGAATCTTTCCATTGGTGATGCTATTTCGGCTGATATTTTTGCCGCCGGGCAATTTGTTGATATTTCCGGAAATTCCAAAGGTCGTGGGTTCTCCGGTGTTATCAGAAGGCATAATTTCTCTTCAAATAGGGCTAGTCATGGTAATTCACTAGGCCACAACAAGCCTGGTTCTACCGGAAATGCTCAGGATCCGGGTAGAGTTTTTCCAGGAAAAAAAATGGCGGGTCAGTATGGCAGTTCTAAAAGAACCAATCAAAACCTTCAAATAGTTAAGGTAGATAAAGAAAGAGAACTTCTTTTAGTAAGAGGTTCTGTGGCTGGTGCCGAAGGAGGAGTAGTCTATGTAAGACCCTCCGTAAAAAAAGCCGGAGTGTCCGAAGATGGAAATTAAAGTCCTAAATCTTGGAGATAAAAAAGGTTCGACCTTGAAAGTCTCTGATGTTGTATTCGACCGAAAATATAACGAGACGCTGGTGCATCAACTAGTGGTATCGCACTTATCTAATGGAAGGCAAGGAACTAGAGCACAAAAGTCGCGTGGACAGGTCCGGGCTTCAGGAAGAAAACCTTGGAGGCAAAAGGGAACTGGAAGAGCTAGAGTTGGTACCGTTGCAAGCCCGATATGGAGAGGGGGCGGTAAAGTTTTTCCTTCGAGTGTTAACGAGAATTTCAAGAAAAAAATAAATAAAAAAATGTTCAAAGCTGGAATGTCAACCATATTATCCCAATTGGTTCGTGAGAGCCGGCTGGCTTTTATCGATGAGTTTAAATTAGACGTCCCGAAAACCAGAGTTTTAGAAAAAATGGTTAAGGATTTGGGGTTTGATTCACTTTTGTTGGTGGTTGGCGAGGTTAGTAAAAATCTTGATCTGGCATCGAGAAATCTCAGTAACGTCAGCGTTGTTCCTGTCAAAAAGCTGGATCCTGTAAGTCTTTTAAAATATGAAAACACAGTGATATCGAAAGAAGCGGTGGGGAAGTTTGAGGAGGTATTTGTTTGATGGTTGCTGAGAATAATAAAAAACAGCAAAAGTTACTGAAAGTATTGATATCGCCTGTAATTTCAGAAAAGAGCACTTTTGTTGGGGAGAAAAATAATCAATTTGTATTCCGCGTTGCGGAAAGAGCACATAAAGCAGATATTAAAGAAGCGATCGAGCTTTTGTTTAAGGTTGAGGTTGAAAAAGTTTCTGTCCTTAGGGTCAAGGGTAAAGAAAAAAAATATGGACGCTTTTCGGGGAAAAGGCGAAACTGGCGAAAGGCATACGTGTCCTTGAAGCCCGGTCAGGAGCTGAATATGGTTGCCGGAGAGGGGAAATAAATGCCATTAGTTAAAATAAAGCCAACCTCTGCGGGAAGGAGAGGAGTTGTCCAGCAAAAGAAAGAGACGTCGCTTTGGAAAGGTCGTCCACTGGAATCTCTTTCGGAGAATAAAGCAAAGAAATCTGGTCGAAATAGTCACGGGCATATAACCACGAGACATCAAGGTGGAGGTCATAAGAGATTGTATCGACTAATTGATTTCAAAAGGAACAAAGATGTTATTCCCGCTAAGATTGAGAGGTTTGAGTACGATCCAAATCGCAGTGCGGACATAGCCCTGGTTTGTTACAGCGATGGGGAAAGACGCTATATTATCGCGCCTAAAGGTGCTGAAGTAGGACAAGTTATCTCTAGCGGTATTGATGTGCCAATTAAAGCTGGAAATGCTCTTCCGTTAAGGAATATTCCGGTCGGAACTACAGTCCACTGTGTAGAAATGAAGCCTGGAAAGGGGGCGCAGATGGCAAGATCGGCTGGGGCCTCAGTGCAACTATTAGCGAGGGAGGGCTTATACGCGCAACTTCGTCTTCGGTCGGGAGAAATTCGAAAAGTTCTCGTAGATTGCAGAGCTACCATTGGAGAAGTTGGTAATTCGGAGCATAATCTAAGGCAATTAGGCAAAGCGGGCGCGACTCGTTGGAGGGGAATCCGACCCACAGTGCGAGGTGTTGTAATGAACCCAATAGATCACCCGCATGGAGGCGGTGAGGGACGGACAGGAACAAAAAGAAACCCGGTTAGTCCGTGGGGAACTTTAACCAAGGGTTTTAGAACTAGAAAAAACAAGAAATCGCAGTATCTCATAGTTCGTAGACGGCAATCGAAGAAGTGAAGGTAGATAAGACATGGCACGCTCTGTAAAAAAAGGACCGTTTGTAGACCATCATTTGGCAAAAAAAGTTGAAGTCGCTCGCTCAGGCGGAGATAAGAGACCTATTAAAACTTGGTCTCGGAGGTCCACCATTCTTCCAGACTTCGTTGGTATGACAATAGCCATTCATAATGGGAGGCAACACGTCCCGATTTACATCACAGAGAATATGGTGGGACACAAATTAGGAGAGTTTTCACTTACAAGAACTTTTAAAGGGCACGCGGCGGACAAAAAAGCAGCTGTTCCTGGTAAAAAATAGGGGTTTATTGGGTTTATGAAAACTAGCGCGAATTTGAGAGGAGTGAGATTATCAACTCAAAAGGGGAGGTTGGTTGCAGATGCCATCCGGGGACTACCTGTGGATAGAGCTTTGGATTTCTTAAATTTCAATCCTAAAAAAGGATCAAAGATCATAAAAAAAGTTTTGGAGTCTGCTTTAGCAAACGCAGAACACAATGACGGTGCTGATATAGATGAATTATCGGTTACCAGCATCTTGGTTGAGCAGGGTAGTACCTTCAAAAGGTTTCGTCCTAGAGCTAAGGGTAGATCAGCGAAAATATTAAAACCCACGTGCCATATATTTATAACGGTTGGAGATGGAAAGGATTAGTATGGGTCAAAAAATAAATCCTATTGGTTTTAGATTGGCATTCAACAAAGACTGGACATCGCGTTGGTATGCTAATAATCAACTTTTTCCCCAGATGCTGCGAGAGGACATTTCGGTTCGTCATTTTTTGAAAAAACGACTTGCGCATGCAGCAGTATCAAAAGTTATTATAGAGCGCCCAACAAAAAATGCAAAAATAACAATTCATAGCGCTCGTCCAGGAATAGTTATAGGCAAAAAAGGTGAAGACATCGAGTCATTGAGAAAAGAGTTACAGCGTTTGGTAGGAGTTCCTGTTCATGTAAATATTGAGGAGGTAAGGAAACCAGAAATCGATGCCCAATTAGTTGCAGACTCGATTGCGCAACAATTGGAAAAACGAATGATGTTTCGCCGGGCTATGAAAAGGGCAATTCAAAATGCGATGCGGCTTGGGGCTCAAGGTATTAAAATCATGAGCTCGGGTAGGTTGAATGGGATTGAAATTGCGCGAAGGGAATGGTACCGGGAGGGTAGAGTTCCTCTCCACACCTTTAGAGCCGATATCGATTATGGGGTTGCTGAAGCGGAGACCACCTATGGAATCATTGGCATTAAAGTTTGGGTTTACAAGGGTGAGAGGCTAGTAGGCCGTGGAACGCAGATTTCCGCAGCGGCAGAACAGCCTTCAAGAAAAGCGGGAAGAGAAAGAAAAATGAGGGATAAGAATGCTCCAACCAGCTAGAACCAAGTATCGTAAACAACATAAAGGGCGGAATTACGGGGTTGCTACTCGAGGGGCAAAAGTATCCTTCGGTGAATTTGGATTAAAAGCTGTAGCTCGAGGTAGGCTCACAGCTCGGCAAATAGAGGCAGTTCGACGGGCTATGACTAGACACATAAAAAGAGGTGGTCGAGTTTGGATTAGAATTTTTCCTGATAAGCCGATATCGCAAAAACCGGCTGAAGTTAGGCAGGGCAAAGGTAAGGGCAACGTAGAGTTTTGGGTGGCGCAGATTCAACCAGGAAAGGTGTTGTATGAAATGGATGGCGTGGCGGAATCTGTAGCGAAGGAGGCGTTTAGGCTTGCAGCGGCGAAATTGCCATTGAAAACAATTTTTGTTTCTAGGCACTAACGGAGGGCTAAGGACAAGATGAAGGCAAGTGAACTACGCGTTAAAAATAAAGAAGAGCTAGAAAAAGAGTTGAGAGAGTTATTAAAAGCTCGAATCTCACTGAGCATGCAAATGGCGACGCAGCAAAGTACAAATACTAGCGAGATAAAAAAAGTTCGCAGAGACATCGCAAGGGTGCGGACTGTTATCAAAGAGAAGGAGTCGATCGAATGAACGAAACTTCAGTTGGTACGGGGAAAAAACTAACGGGTTCTGTGGTAAGTAGTTCCTCTGAAAAAACAATTACAGTAAAGGTAGAGAGAAAGGTCAAACACCCGCTGTATGGAAAGTATATGCGTCGATCAAAAAAATACCATGTGCACGACGAAAAAAATGAGGGCCAAGTTGGAGATATCGTTACTATTGCTGAGACAGTCCCAATTTCGAAACTTAAGACTTGGAAATTAGTAGAAATAGTGACTCGGGAAGGAAATTCCGCCTGAATTCTTGTAAAAAACCGATAAAAATATTATAATCATCTGCTGTCTTAGGAGAGTGGCAGGCTAATCTGCCCAGAGCCTCCCAAAACTATCTGATATCGGTGGCTATTGTGATATTTGAAAAGTTGGAGAAGTACTTAATATGATTCAAATGCAATCCGTTTTACGCGTAGCAGACAATACTGGCGCAAGAGCAGTGATGTGTGTGAAAGTTCTTGGCGGTTCCAAAAGGCGATATGCTGGCATTGGGGACGTGATCAAGGTTACGGTGAAGGAAGCGGCTCCTCGGGGAAGAGTAAAAAAAGGTGAGGTATACAATGCTGTGGTTGTTCGCACGAGCTCTGGCGTTCGTCGTCAGGATGGATCGCGTATCCGGTTCGATTCCAACGCGGCGGTGTTGTTAAATACAAAATTGGAACCAATAGGAACAAGAATTTTTGGACCAGTCACTAGAGAACTACGGACTGAAAAGTTTATGAAGATTGTGTCTTTGGCGCCTGAAGTTTTATGATAATAAGAAAATGAAAAAATTAAAAAAAGGGGATGAAGTAGTAGTGATCACCGGGCGTGATAAGGGAAAGCGCGGAGCTGTAGTGCGTTTGGTTCAAAGTGATCGGGTTTTGGTTGAGGGTGTAAACAGAGTTAAGAAGCATGAAAAACCCAACCCGAATAAAGGCACTTCAGGCGGAATAATTGAGAAAGAGATGTCCTTGCATATTTCGAATGTTTCAATTTTCAATCCTGTTACAAAAAAAGCTGACAGAATCGGGGTAAAAAAACTTGAGGATGGACGGCAGGTAAGAATTTTCCGATCGAACGGCGAAATGGTGGATGCGATATAACATGGTCGATGAAAAACAAAAACAACCGGCAACTGAAAAACCCAATCCGGTGAAAAAAAGCAGAAAAACTTCCACGGCGAAAACAACATCAGTCAAAAAAAAATCTGTGGCCGCTGACAAAAAGGGGGCGGTAAAAAAATCTACCGCAACAAGAAAAAAGTCGGCAGCAAAAAAGACCTCGTCTTCTGCCCGGACGGTGGCTAGCGGGGAGGAAATTAAAGATTCTCTTAAAGCTAGGTTGCAAGTGATGTACGCTGAGATAATCACACCGAGTTTGAAAAAGGAATTTGGATACAAAACGGATATGCAAGTTCCTAGAGTGGACAAAATTGTCCTAAACATGGGAGTCGGGGAAGCAGTAAACGATAAGAAAGTTTTAGATCACGCTCTTAATGACCTTACTAAAATATCTGGTCAGAAGCCCATCGTAACTAAAGCCCGCAGGTCAGTTGCAGGATTCAAGATCCGCGAAGGGTATCCTATCGGGTGTAAAGTCACTCTCAGAGGGCAAAGAATGTTTGAGTTTTTAGATAGGCTCATATCTATTGCTATACCGAGAGTGAGGGATTTCAGAGGAATATCAGCAAAATCTTTCGATGGAAGGGGCAACTTTAATATGGGTGTAAAAGAGCAGATAATTTTTCCAGAAATCGAGTATGACAAAATCGATGCGATAAGAGGGCTGAACATTACCATTACAACAACGGCGAAATCTGATCGCGAAGCGCGGTCGCTTTTAACGGCGTTTAAATTTCCACTCAGGAGTTAGTTCAAAGATATGGCCAAGAAATCAATGATAAATAGGGATCTAAAACGACGAAAAATCGTTGAAAAGTATATGGTTCGGAGAAAAGCATTGCTAGAAATAATTGGAAACTTTAAAGTTCCTGATGAGGAAAAGATGCTAGCCCGAGAAAAGTTGCAGAGGTTACCTCGAAACGCTAGTCCCGTCAGATTGAGGAGCAGGTGTGCCCTGACAGGACGTCCGCGAGGAGTCTTTAAAAAGTTTGGTTTGGCTCGAGGAAAATTGCGAGAAATCGCGATGCGAGGGGAAGTTCCTGGCATTATTAAGGCTAGCTGGTAAGGGAGATTTTAGAATGAGTATGAGTGATCCCATAGCCGACATGTTAACAAGAATACGGAATGCCCAAATGGCTGAGAAAGTCTCAGTATCGGTGCCGAAAAGTAAAGTCAAGGCAGCAATAGCTAAAGTCCTTAAGGAGGAAGGTTACATTGAAGATTTTATTTCCAGCGGCGAAGATACCAAAGCTTTTTTGGAAATAGGATTGAAATATTATGCTGGTAAGCCCGTTATAGAGAAAATTGAGCGCATCAGCAGACCAGGATTGCGAATTTATAAGCCAGCGCGAGATATACCGAAAGTAATGAATGGTTTAGGAGTGGCGATAGTTTCTACGTCACGAGGGGTAATGACTGATAGAAAGGCTCGTGAAAGCGGAGTTGGTGGAGAAGTGCTATGTATAGTTGCATAATTTTAAGCTCACTTAAGGGGTAAACGAATGTCTCGAGTGGGTAAACGTACTATAAACTTGCCGAATGGGGTCACTCTTGATCACAGCGAAGGGGAAGTATTGTGTAAAGGATCGCTGGGATCTTTGTCCCAAAATATGCACCCGTTGGTTGAGCTGGTTCAGGATGGGAATGAGATTAAAGTTTCTCCAAAAAACGATAGCGCCGAGGCTAAAGCGATGCATGGAACTCAGAGGGCATTGCTGGCGAACATGGTTGAGGGCGTAAGTAAAGGTTTCGAAAAAAAACTTTCGCTAGTAGGAGTAGGTTTTAGAGCGCAGGCTCAAGGGGATAAATTGAACCTCTCGCTGGGATTTTCTCATCCAATCAATTATAAACTCCCTGAGGGAATTAAAGTTGAGACTCCGACTCAAACAGAAATCGTGGTAAGAGGCGTTGATAAGCAAAGGGTCGGGCAAGTAGCTGCCGAAATCCGCAACTATCGCCCGCCGGAACCGTACAAGGGAAAGGGAGTGAGGTACTCTGAAGAGGTTGTCCTCCTTAAAGAGACCAAGAAGAAATAGAGAGAAAATTAAAATGAACAAAAATTCATCAAGGTTGCGCCGTTCTAGAAAAACTAGAATCAAAATAGCGGATAAAAAAATAGTGAGACTGCTTGTTTTTCGCTCCAACAGTAATATGTATGCTCAAGTAATTGACCAGAATGCGAAAGTGGTTGTCTCTGCGTCTACACTCGAGGCAAATATAAAAAAAGATACCGGGAATGGGGGAAATATCAAGGCGGCAACTTTGGTAGGAAAAGTAGTAGGGGAGAAGGCTACCGCGGCAGGTTTTACGAAAGTCGCATTTGACAGATCTGGGTACAATTATCATGGGCGCGTGAAGGCGTTAGCTGATGCCGCGCGAGCAGCAGGGCTAAGTTTTTAGGAAGAAATATGGCTAAAGGGCAAAATACGGAATTGAACAATCAGGGTGATGGACTCCGAGAAAAGATGGTTGCAGTCAATCGCGTTACCAAAGTAGTGAAGGGTGGGCGTGTTTTGGGCTTTGCGGCGCTAGCAGTAGTAGGCGACGGTGACGGTGGTATTGGAATGGGTAAAGGAAAAGCTAGAGAAGTTCCCGGAGCTGTTCAAAAGGCAATGGAAAAAGCCCGCAGGAGACTAACAAAGGTAAGCCTGAAAAATGGTACGGTACATCACACAATAATTGGTGTTCATGGAGCGGCAAAGGTTTTTATGCAACCGGCCTCAGAGGGTACGGGTATAATTGCTGGCGGCCCTATGCGAGCGGTATTTGAGGTGATGGGAGTCACAAACATTTTAGCGAAGTGTATTGGCTCATCAAATCCCTACAACGTTGTGAGAGCCACTATTAACGGTTTGGTAAACGCGCATACCCCATCGGAGGTGGCTCTAAAAAGGGGTAAAACTGTAGACGAGGTGGTGGGGTAAAAATGGATAGTGTTTTGGAAAAG
>PAHB01000078.1 GCA_002704665.1 Pseudomonadota bacterium | reverse complement strand
CCTGGCTCATAATCTGTAAATATTTTTCCTAGCCAACTGGCGGTATCTTTCCAGTCGTTGTGAAGTGTATAACTCGAGAAACTAGTCAACATAGCGCGCATACGAAAGTTAATCCATCCGTGGTGAATTAAATATCTCATGCATGCATCAATAAAAGGATATCCAGTGGCGCCGATTTGCCACGATCTAAGCAAATCATCATTAGTAGAATTCGCGTAGACTTCGTCGTAAGATGGATGAATCGCGGATACCTCAATTGACGGTTCCATCTCTAGTTTTTGAATAAAATGACATCTCCAGTGGAGCCGTCTTATAAAACTGTTCAAACTTTTTATTTTTGCTTTTGATGTAGCATCGGGATTTTTTATTTGCTTAAGCTCAAGTAGTTGTTCTTGAGTAATTATGTAGATTTCTCTGATTGAGACCATTCCAAGAGACAGGTAAGGACTCAATCTCGAGCAAGCGTGAGGGGCCGTGAGAGGTGATGACATTCCCTGTCTATAGTATTGGCAATCTTTGTTGACGAACATTTCTATTCGTTTCGACAATTCGTGCTGATACCCTTTTTGTCTTAGTTCATTTGTAGCCTTCCGTAAATATGGCGAGGCCATCCACGACGGTTTTGTCGAAAAGGTATTTGGGAGTACTACCGATGATTTTCGCACATGCTTTGGAGTTGGCATTATGGGGCCTCCAACACGTTGTCTCCAATATTTGGACCATAAATTTCTGTCTTTGAGACCTCTTATAACACCATTTGTTGGATATTGAATCCAGTTAACTTGATTATATTGACACCATTTTCTTACTATCATATCTCGTTTGTAAGATTTAAGATCACCTGTTTCTTCGTGGGAAAAAATTTGCTGTAAGTTGTATTCGCAATTCAGCATTTCCAAAATTTCTGTTACCTCACCATATTGGATCTCTAGTTTTAACCCTAATTTATTTAACCCTTCCCTCAAGGAGTTCAGACTTTCCTCAATAAATAAGTGTTGATTTGTAATTTCTGTCCCACCAAATGAACTATTTTCATAGACATATAGGCATAACAAATGCTGATTTTCTAAACCATTGTTTAATGGTGCATGATCTGTGATTCGTAAATCACGCTTAAACCAGACTATCGAGATATTTTTTTTTATATTTTTTTTCATTAAATTTTTGGCTTACTGTTAGTTCTAGCAATAATTTCTGAGATAACATCACAAAATTGTTTATTTATGTTTTTTTTTATTAGTCTTTTGCCGATTATTGGTGGAATGTAAAAGGATGGTTTTAAGGTGCCTCGCCACGTCAATCGAACTTGATTATTTCCCGTTTGGTTAATATCGTATCTTCCAGAAAAATGATCGAAATCTCCCTTTACTTGGGTCATTGTGATAAATCTAGGGTATTTTTCGTCTACACTTAGCCATACCGTAAATTTCTTTGAAAAAAATAACAAACGAAGGATTCCGGTTTGCTGTACTACTTTTTTGGACCCATGCCCCTCCAGGACAGTGCTCCGCGTCATTCCCTTAACAAAAGTTGAAAGTCTGGAGTAATCGGTAAGGGTTTTCCAGACCGTATTAACATCTGTTTGGATTTCCTTTGATAGTGTTACATCGTATAGACCCGATGTTTCTTCAATCGTTTGTGCATTAGCTGAACATCCAAGGCTGGAATCACTAATAAAAAAAAACCCTAACCATACGCAAACGAGACGGAGCATATCAAACTTTTTTTTGACAAATACCATGTTTGTATTTAATTAAAAAAAAAGAGCTTACGAGTCGCCTTAAAGTTCCGATTTTTACTATTAAAGTCATAAAACCTTAAAATCAATATAAGACGGGGTTGTAGTAGCGCAAATTACTAATATGAATCAAATCGCTATTTGAGACGGATTTAAAATGAACGGAGTCAAGATTTTTTTCTGTAAGATTGAAGGCGCTTCTCGGGTTTCTTAACTAAAACGAGTGCTGTTTTCCATTATGGCAGATTTCAACTCGTCATAATTATTGGTCACTTTAAATTGCGGAAATTCTTTTGCAACATTGTTTGGTGGACAAAATAAGAATCCATTATTTGCTTTTTGCAACATCGCAGTATCGTTATACGAATCACCCGCTGCGAATACGTGATAATTTAAATTTTGGAAAGACTTGACCGCCTCCAATTTAGCGTCTGGTTGTCTAATCTTATAATCTACGATGGACCCATTATTGTCGCAGACCAGCTTGTGACAAAGAAGCGTAGGCCATTGTAACTTTTTCATCAATGGTGAAGCAAACTCATAATATGTGTCAGATAGTATTACTACTTGAAAATGCTGTCTCAGCCAGTTCAGGAAACTTTCGGCGCCGGACAAAGGCTCCATTGATGCAATAACTTGTTGTATGTCCGAGATTTTAAATTTATTTTTATTCAGGAGAGAAAGTCTTTTATCCATGAGTTCAGTGTAGACTGGAATATCACGAGTTGTCATTCGAAGTTCGTCTACTCCTGTTTGTTTTGCGAACTCTATCCAAATTTCTGGAATTAAGACGCCTTCTAGATCTAAACAAACAATTTCCAATCTTACCTCCGACCTAAGATTCTCTTTTAATACTGATGGCTATGAACAGGTATTATTCATTTATTAAAGTATCTTGTCCGAAGGCGGGTTGTTTGCTGGGGTTAATCAGCTCCCAAATCGCTTCACTTCGGCGATCTACCATTAATTTACCAGTTAATAACTAAAGTTTATGTCTCCACAGGCCCATTCGCATCAACCCAGTCTTGGAATCCCCCAACATTATGAACATTTTCGTAACCCATTTCTTTGAGAGTTTTTCCCGACAAGGCCGCTTGACCACCAGCACCACATACCAGAATGATCTCCTTTTTTTTATCTAAAGCCTTGTTATGAAATGCAGTATTCTCATCTGCAATAAACTCTAAAAGTCCCCTGGGTATTCTAATTGCGCCCGCAATAGTGCCGGTTTTGTTAATTTCAATAGTTTCTCTGACATCTATGAACAAGGTATTGTCATCTCCATGCTTTCCAATTCCATCTGGTGTAGAAATTTTCGGAACAATTTTGTTTGCTTCATTTAAATAGTCTTGAGCTGTTTTCATTTTATTTTTTATTTCATTGTTGATGAAACAGTTGTTGGTAAAACAATTGTTTCGGTGTTTAAAGTGTAAATAAATTTAAGGTCTTATTCTAACAGACTTGGTGTTAATTATAGTCATAATTTGGCAATGAGCCTTCTTTATCGCCACGGCGTAAAAAAAATAAGAGTTATATATCTAAAATCCTTCGCGTTATAAATTGGGATCGACATCCACGCAATCCTACCGATTATGGATAAGGTGGAGGAAAAAAGCTGGGAAGTAATGCGGCCAAAGTACGGGCAACACCCCAGCCACTCCCGCTACTAAAATTGTCAGTTTTTTTCGGGGTGGATTTAATTCAAATTGTCACACCTGAGCCTTGCTGAAGTGATCAAACAAGGAAAATCGATAAGTCGCAATGCAAACGGATCTAACTTCTGTAAAAAAATATCGTAATTGTTTAAAAAGACCCTAATCATTTGAGTAAGTTAACAGACAGGTAATGCGGGTTATCGGAGGTGCGACGCCCGCCCCCTATTCCATCACAAAAAGATCTGGGTTTTGTTTGTCGGAAATCTCTTTCAATCTAAGAGGGTTATATGAGACGATTCTTTTCACGATGATAATCAATTTAACGCGAATTAGACTACTCCCTATATCTTGCCAGTTTATCCTTAAAAAAATATATCTATGCCATTAATACTAATCTTCTCGACTATCCGTCATATCAAAATTAGGGAAATTATCATATGATGCTTTTTCTATATTTTACAATGATAATACTTTAGTCTATTGCATTATCTAACTAAAAAAATGAGATAAATATTTCCTATGGATAGAAAATCGAGCTTTTCAAATCAAGAATTATTAGAATGTGGACATGGCAAGATGTTTGGTCTTGGTAATGCAAGGCTTCCTTTGCCGCCAATGCTGATGTTTGATAGGATCACCAAAATTACCGAAGAAGGTGGTTCATTTGACAAGGGGGAGATTATGGCTGAATTTGACATAACACCTTCTTTATGGTTTTTTGATTGCCATTTTGAAACGGATCCAGTAATGCCTGGCTGCTTAGGCCTTGATGCAATGTGGCAATTGGTAGGTTTTTATTTGGGCTGGATTGGAGAGCCTGGAAGAGGCCGTGCGCTTGGATCCGGAATCGTTAAGTTTGCTGGAGAAATTTTACAAGATTCTAAATTGGTTACTTATCACATTAACATGAAAAAAGTGATTAAAAGAGGTGTTGTTGTTGGCGTTGGTGATGGTACAGTTGCTGTGGATGGTAAAAAAATATACACAGCCGAGGGACTGAAAGTAGGATTGATAAAATGAGAAGAGTGGTAGTCACTGGCTTAGGAATAATTTCTCCAATCGGCAACAATGCGTCAGAGGTACTAGAATCTTTGAAAGGGTCAAAGTCGGGTGTTTCGTTTGATCAGTCTTATAAAGATATGGGTTTTCGAAGTCATGTAAGTGGTCAAATTAAAATCAATCTTCAAGAGTCAATTGACCGAAAGTTTTTGAGATTTATGGGGGATGGGGCCAGCTACAATTACCTGGCAATGCTAGAAGCGCTTGAAGATTCCGGTCTTGAAAAAGATGATATTTCTAATCCTATGACAGGGCTTGTTATGGGCTCAGGGGGGCCATCGACAAAAAATTTATTGAGGGCATTTGATATAACTAGAGACTCTAGCCCTAAAAAAATAGGCCCAACAAGTGTTCCTAAAGTAATGTGCAGTACAAATTCAGCCACGCTATCTACTTTCTTTAAAATAAAAGGTATAAACTATTCTATCAGTTCAGCATGTGCCACCAGCGCTCATTGCATAGGCCATGGGGCAGAACTCATTCAAATGGGCAAACAAGATATTGTGTTCGCAGGCGGAGGAGAAGAATTAGATTGGACTTTATCTGCCTTGTTCGACGCCATGAGGGCTTTATCATCAAAATATAACGATAAACCAGAATCAGCGTCTAGAGCCTTCGACTCGACACGGGATGGATTTGTCATTGCAGGTGGTGGCGGAGTGCTTATTTTAGAAGAACTTAATCATGCCAAATCAAGAGGAGCAAAAATTTATGCGGAGTTGGTGGGTTATGGAGCAACTTCAGATGGATATGATATGGTTCAGCCCTCCGGAGAAGGAGCTATAAGATGTATGAAAATGGCAATTAAAAATTTGGGTGAAAAAGTAAACTATATCAACGCCCATGGGACTTCTACACCGGTCGGTGATGTGGCCGAACTAGGCGCAGTAAAAAAAGTTTTTGGCGAAGAAACTCCATACATTAGCTCAACGAAATCATTAACAGGGCACTCACTTGGAGCTGCAGGGGCTCACGAAGCGATCTATTCATTATTAATGCTGAGGAATGATTTTATGTGCGAATCAGCTCACATTGAAAATATTGATGACTCAGCAAAAGATTCAAATGTTCTAACAAGTATTAGGGAGGGATCTTTTGATACAACCATGAGTAATAGTTTTGGATTTGGCGGCACAAACGCATCACTGGTATTCAGGAGGTATGATTAGAATGGGTATTTTAAAGGGAAAAAAAGGCATTGTAATGGGTGTTGCCAATAGTCGTTCAATCGCCTGGGGTATAGCGAGAAAACTTGCAGAACAAGGCGCGGATTTGTGTTTTACTTATCAAGGTGAATCGCTTCTGAAAAGAATTGAACCATTAGCGCAATCAATAAATAGTAATTTTATTTTAGAGTGTGACGTGCTCAATAATCACTCTATTAAAAATACTTTCGATAATATTAAAAACAAATGGGAATCGCTTGATTTCGTTCTCCATTCGATCGCTTTTTCAGATAAGAATGAATTGAAGGGTAAATATATTGACTCAACGAGAGAAAATTTTTCAAAAACAATGCTTATATCTTGTTTTTCTTTTACAGAAGTAGCTAAAGAGGCCTACCCACTTATGAATAATGGTGGATCAATGGTTACTCTTACCTATGATGGCTCTCAGAGAGCCGTGCCAAATTATAATGTAATGGGAGTGGCTAAGGCTGCGTTGGAATCAAGTGTTAGATATTTGGCTGCTGATTTAGGTGAATATGGAATTAGAGTAAATTCTTTATCAGCAGGCGTCATGAAAACACTTGCTATGGCCGGTATTTCGGGTGGCAAAAATATGATGAAATGGTCGGAAAAAAACTCGCTTATGAAAAGAAATATCACATTGGATGAAATAGGAAATTCAGGTCTATATTTGCTTAGTGACCTATCATCCGGAGTAACTGGAGAAACGCATTACGTTGATTGTGGCTATAATAAAGTCGGTGTTCCAAAGGAAATTTAAATTTTTTTTGTTAATGGGAAATATTTTGTTGAAATATTACTTTAATTCATCCCTAACATATTGAATTGGTAATCATTTTTTGTGTGATTTGCTTTAGTAGGAGGGAAAAGTGTTGTGGATGAAATAAAATACAACGAGGATGAGGGTCAAAATATTGAAAATAGTGCTGCGTTAAAATCTGAGTTATTTGAATTATCAATGTCGCCGGGGGCGCAGCCGTTAATGGACCGTGTTAAGGCGCACATCGAACAGAACGTAAAACCTATAATGGAAGAATTCTTCGCCTTGGACAAAACGAAAGACGACCGGTGGACATGGCACCCTCGACAACTTGAGCTTCTAGATGGGGCTAAAGAAAAGGCTAAGAAATCGGGTTTATGGAATTTTTTTTTGCCGGATAGCGACACTTGTGAGGGTTTGACTAATTTAGATTATGCATATATCGCCGCCGAACTTGGCAAATATGAATTAGCGTCGGAAAGTCTGAATTGCAGTGCACCTGATACCGGGAACATGGAAGTTCTTGAAAGGGTTGGAACGCCAGAGCAGAAAGAACAGTGGTTAAAACCTCTTTTAAATGGGGAAATTCGCTCGGCTTATGCGATGTCAGAACCCGGGCTTGCTTCGTCCGACGCTAAAAATATTAGTACGAGTGCAGTTTTGGAGGGTGATGAATGGGTGATAAACGGTGACAAGTTCTACATTTCAGGAGCAGGTGATCCCCGATGTAAAATTATGATTACCATGGTTAAAACGAGTCCAGATGCTCATCCTAGCAAACAACAGTCCCAGATTTTAGTGCCTAAAGATACCCCTGGTGTTGAAATTGTTGAGGGAATGCAGGTTTTCGGGCAGGATCATGCACCTCGCGGGCACATGCATATTAAGCTCAGAAATGTTCGTGTGCCTAAAAAAAATATTTTGCTTGGTGAGGGTCGTGGATTTGAGATTTCGCAGTTAAGATTAGGACCAGGCCGAATTCATCATTGCATGCGATCGATAGGAAAAGCGGAAAAAGCACTCGAACTTATGGTGCGCCGATCTGGATCGCGAGAGGCTTTTGGAAAAGCTATCGCAAAACTTGGCAAAAACGTTGAAGTTATATCCCGAGCGCGTATTGAGATTAACGCTATGCGTCTTGCCGTATTGCAGGCTGCGAAAGCTATGGATGTTTTGGGCAACAGAGAGGCGCGTGTTTATGTTAGTGCCGTAAAGGCGATGGTGCCGGAGAAGGTTTGTTTGATTATAGACCAAGCGATTCAGATGCATGGTGCTGCTGGTATATCTCAGTGGACTCCCTTGGCGGCAATGTATGCAGATTTAAGGCATTTGCGATTTGCAGATGGCCCCGATGAGGTGCATCATATGGTTGTTGGTAGGGCAGAATTGCAGAAGTATGACCTATGGTAGCTTTCTACCGTTAACTTGAATTCGGTTTTAGTAGCCATATGCGCAATAAATTGAAATATAAAGCGTAGTTGATTTTCATACGTAGCTGCTGATAGGGTGTGGGCGTAATACAGTGTGAATAAAAGCCGTAAAAGTTTGTCTGAATTTTTGGGGGAAGAGGAAACTAAATTTCTTACTTCAATATATGATAGTTCACACCTTTCACCGTTTGGTAACTTTTTTCAAAGGCGGCTATGTTTGAAAGTGGGCAGAATATACGGATATTTTTTGTCATCAATCGTTTGTTGGAAAACCCCGACTATCCCCGGCTCTCGGCTTAGTTTAAAAGCTTTAGAACTGCTTGGGATATCTTGCGGCTTGTTCATAGAACGCACAGAAGTCACAATAGGGTAACTATCAACCGAAGAGTTTGAAGATGGCTTCAGAGCTATACTGCAAAATATCCCTACGCTAGATATTAGTGGGGATTAATAAAACTAGTGATATCTTCAAAAACACTAGCTATGATTACACTAGGGACCTTTTAAGGGCCATTCCATTACCAAAATCAGTAGGAAGAGTTAATAGAAAAAGAGAGCGACTTAGAATTAAGTGAACTCACTACCATCCAATAGTTGACGCGATAATAATTTTGAGAGGAAATGATGAAATACAGAGAACTGCAATACGAACGCATAAATGTTGAAAAAAAAAGACATTTAATGAAAGAATATTTACAAAAATTTTCGAATGCAGAATCAGTTGAAGATCAAATAAATACCATTCTGGATGTTAACGAGCAAAATAAGGAATACCATTCTTATGCCGCAATGGCTAGTTTGAATTTTAGTAGAGACATAAATAATAAAAATGCAAAGGCAGAAAAAGATTTCTATGATTCTATTGGACCCGATATGATCGAAATCAGTGATTCTTTCGAAAAAGCAGTCAATCAATCAAAGTATAAAAATGAATTGTCAAAAAAATGGGGTGAAAAGTTTCTATCTGATATTGAAATGGCGCTCAAGACCTTTGATCCAAAAATAAAAGAAATGCTAAAAGAAGAAACTAAACTTCAAAATGAGTATACAAAACTCACGGCAGGAGCAAAAATTCATTATGACGGCAAGGAATACAATTTAGCTGGGCTTGGTCCGTTTCATAGCAATGAAGATCGTACTGTAAGAAAAACTTCCTACGAGGCTAGATTTGACTGGTTTGAAAATAATTCTGAAGCTCTTGATGATATTTATGACAAACTTGTAAAGTTGCGACATAGAATAGCGACAACGCTGGGGTATGATAATTTCATAGAGCTTGGGTACATGAGAATGGGGCGATCAGACTACGGTCCTAAAGAGGTCGCCAAATTCCGAAAACAAATTGTAGATCATGTGGTTCCGATAGTAAAAAAGCTGGATCAAAAAAAGAAGGAAATATTGGGTTTAAATCATTTATATTTTTATGATGGAATAAACTTCAAGGCAGGGAATCCACAACCAAAAGGTTCACCAGATCATTTGATTAAAGAAGCACAGGTTATGTATCGTGAGCTTTCAAAGGAGACAGGTGACTTTTTTGATATGATGGTGGCGGAAGAGCTAATGGATCTAGTTAATCGTAAGGGAAAGCGGCCAGGTGGTTTTTGCACTTCATTTCCCAAATATGATCGACCTTATATTTTTTCTAATTTTAACGGCACAGACCATGATATAACCGTCTTAACTCATGAGGCTGGTCATGCATTCCAATGTTATTCGAGTAGAGAACAACCACTGCTTGGTTATTTATGGCCGACAATGGAAGCTGCAGAAATTCATTCAATGAGCATGGAATTTTTTACCTGGCCATGGATGCAGAATTTTTTCAAGGAAGAAACAGATCGATTCAAGTACAAGCACATCGCTGGAAGTCTATCTTTTTTACCATATGGTGCATGTGTTGATCATTTTCAGCATTGGGTTTATGAAAATCCCAACGCAGCACCAAAAGAAAGAAATCAAAGGTGGTTAGAGTTGGAATCAATTTATCTCCCAACTAGGGACTACGATGATCTACACTTTCCAAAAATGGGTGGAATATGGCAAGGGCAGCTGCATATCTATCAAGCGCCATTCTACTACATAGATTATACCCTCGCACAAACGTGTGCATTTCAGTTCTGGATAAGGAACCAACAAGACAGTCAAAAAGCATGGAAGGATTATATACGCCTGTGTAACGCTGGAGGAAGTCAATCATTTACAAAATTAGTTTCTCTGGCAGGTCTTGAATTACCCTTTAATGATGGATGCTTGGCAACGGTAGTGAAACATGTTGGTCAATGGTTGGATAAAGTAGATCCAAAGAAACTATAGATACTATTTGTATCAAAAGATTATACAATTTTTAGGGAATGAATAGTTTGGTCTGACACAGAAAGT
>PAHB01000077.1 GCA_002704665.1 Pseudomonadota bacterium | reverse complement strand
GAATCCTATTAACGCGATTAGAGAAGGGGCGAGCTTTTTCGTCATTGGTAGGTCAATTAATCAATCTAGCAACCCTATGGAAATTATTGATAAAATAAATAGTGAGATCGGTTAGTTTTTTTTATTTATTCGAGTATAAATATAGAGAAGAATAGTGAAATCATTAAATTCATTAAAAGTTCTTGTTGCGGGAGACGTGATGCTGGACCGCTACTGGTTCGGTGATGTTAATCGAATATCTCCAGAGGCGCCTGTGCCGGTGGTAAAAATTGATCGTATAGAAGAGCGCTTGGGTGGTGCTGCTAATGTGGCACGGAATGTGGCCTCTGTTGGTGTTAAGAGTGTTTTAGTTTCTGTATTGGGTACAGACGAGGCGGCAAATAGTATGAAGGTTTTGCTGGACTCTGATGGTATTGAAAATAGAATCAAAGAGGATCCAAACTTAATTACGACAATTAAAATTAGGATTGTTGGAAGGCAGCAGCAACTTATACGGTTAGATTTTGAAGAAGAGCCAAAAGGAGAGGTTTTAGCAGCTTCAATGAGAGAATTTGAAAGCGTAGTAAAAGATTGTGACGTTGTGATATTGTCAGATTATGGCAAGGGGGGGCTTAAACATATTAAGAAAATGATTCAAATCGCCAACTCTCTCGGGATACCGGTTGTGGTAGATCCTAAAGGTGATGATTTCAGCAGATACAAGGGGGCAAAAATTATAACTCCTAATCGAGATGAATTATTTAAAGCGACAGGAATTAAAGAGGATGATGTGTTTTTACAAAAAAAAGTGAGTGAAGTATGTAAGGTAAACGGGATAGATTCACTTTTATTAACGCTTAGCGAAAAAGGAATGACCCTATTTGATAATAAGGACGGAGAGTTTCATGTTCCAGCGTTAGCGCAAGAGGTATATGACGTAAGTGGTGCAGGTGACACAGTAATTGCTGTTTTGGGAGTGATGCTCGCAGCAGGCGAGTCGTTACAAGATTCCGTCAGCTGGGCGAATAAAGCGGCGGGTTTAGTTGTCGCTAAATTGGGAACAGCGGTCGTTAGCTCAGATGAATTGTTTGGCGATCGAAAATTTTAGGTTATTAATTTAACTTGAGGAAACAGTCATGAACATAGTGGTAACAGGGGCGGCCGGTTTGATTGGGTCTAACATAGTAAAAGCACTAAATGAAAAAGGAATTTCAAATATTTTAGCAGTGGATAATTTGACTGATCCACGGAAATTTTTAAATCTAGTTGATTGTGATATTGCGGATTATTTTCCGAAGGATGAGTTTCGGTTAGCTCTGAGTGCAGGTTCGTTTGACGGCGAAATCTCAGCTATCCTTCACCAAGGAGCATGTTCTAATACCATGGAAACTGATGGTGGTTATGTTATGGATAATAATTATAGGTACTCCAGTGATATTCTTGCCTATTGCCAACAAGAGGCAGTGCCACTAATTTACGCCTCGTCTGCAGCCGTATACGGAGGTTCCAACGAATTTTCAGAGTCACGGAAATGTGAAATGCCAATAAATGTTTACGGGTACTCAAAATTCCTTTTTGACCAACTTGTTCGCCGAAGATGGGAAGATAACACCGCGCAAGTTGTTGGTCTTCGTTACTTTAACGTCTATGGTCCTCGGGAGTCCCACAAAGATAATATGGCTTCTGTCGGTTACCATTTATTTAACCAATACACAAAATTTGGTCAAGTTAACCTTTTCCAGGGAAGTGGAGGATACCGTAATGGAGAACAAGAGCGAGATTTTGTTTCAGTTATTGACGCAGTCGCTTTGAATTTATGGTTCTTAGAAAATCAGGATAAATCGGGAATTTTTAATTGCGGTACTGGTACCGCCAGATCTTTCAACTCATTAGCAGTGGCAACGATAAATGCATGCCGTAAGCGTGACGGTGAGGAGAATTTAAGCCTCGAGGAGATATTGCAGAAGAAAATCCTGAAATATATTCCATTTCCTGATGATTTGTTAGATAAATATCAAAATTTCACAGAGGCTGATACAAGTAAATTGACGGAAATTGGTTATGATCTTCCGTTTTTAGACTTAGAGTCTGGTATTGATAAATATGTGCAATGGTTAGTGGAGAACAGTAAATCCTAAGGATCTAATGTGTCACGTACGATTATTGATAGCGTTGATATTCAAGGTAGAGGGGTAGCCAAGATTGACGGTAAAGTAACCTTTGTAGAGGACGCTATTACTGGAGAGTTTGTAGAGTGTGATATCAGTAAGAAAAAACTGTCTTTCAATAATGCCAAAGTCTCAACTTTACTTAAGTCCTCCCCTCACAGAGTAGTTCCACAATGTGAGTACTTCGGTAGATGCGGAGGGTGTAGTATGCAGCATATGGACATTGGAACTCAGGTTTCAGCGAAACAGAGGGTTCTGGAGGATAATTTTGCTCGCATAGGTAAAACAAAACCGGGAATAATTTTCGCGCCGATACATGGAAAGCAGTGGGCTTACAGGCGACGTGCCAGATTATCTGCCAGGTTTGTCCAAAAAAAAAATGATGTTTTAGTTGGATTCCGAGAGAAAAAAAGTAGTTTTGTCACCGACATGAGTAGCTGTAATGTTTTACCAAAAAAAATGTCACTGCTTATAGATCCTTTGAGACAGTTAATTTTTAATTTGTCCATACGCAACAAGATACCGCAAATAGAGTTCGCCGATTCTGAGAGTAGTACTGGTTTAATTTTTCGAGTGATGGATGAGCTTTCTGTTGACGACAAATTAAAATTAAAGGAATTTGCTAATATTTATAAGATCCAGATTTTTTTACAGCCTGCCGGTATTGAAAGTATTTTTTTATATTATCCCAAAAAAAATAATCCGTCTTTATCATATTTTTTACCTGAATTTAATTTAAATATAAAATTTCTACCGACTCACTTTACTCAGGTAAATTTTGAAATTAATCGAGTATTAGTACGACGTGCCATTTCTTTGCTACAACCAAAACCTGGGGAAATTATTGGTGATTACTTTTGCGGCTTGGGTAATTTTTCTCTTCCGGTTGCTGCTAGAGGAGCATTTGTAAAAGGCTATGAGAGTAACTCTTCACTGATTGATCAAGCTAGCTTAAATGCTAGGGAAAATGGGTTGTCATCTAACACGAGTTTTGCCGTGACAGATTTATTTTCTGATGACCCGAAAATCGCTCAAGAAATTAATATGTTGGATAAGTGTTTAATAGATCCTCCGAGGGACGGTGCGAGTCAACTGGTGGCTAAAATAAGACCGACGGGACCCAAAGTTATAGTTTATATTTCATGCAATAGCGCAACTCTTGCTAGGGATGCTGGTGTTTTGGTAAATGTAAAAGGCTACAAATGTAAGGGAGTGGGGATTGTAAACATGTTTCCAAACACTTCCCACTTTGAGGCTATCGCAATGTTTGTGAGATAAAAAACTGCCTAGTTTGAGTCAGGCGGATTTTCTTGGTTTCCGCCTTACTCGTTTTCACTTAACTAAAGAGCCTACTCGCGGTTTCCTGCAAATGCCATTAAAAGATGAAGTAGACTCACAAAAATGTTGTAGAGACTGATGTAGACACCAGTCGCAGCCATTATGTAGTTGGTTTCCCCACCGTTAACAATTCTACTTACATCATGCAATATAAATAGTGAAAATACTACTATAATCATTGCCGAAATAGCCATGGCAAGTGCGGGTATTTGGAAGAACATGTTTCCGATCATGAGTAAGAACACCACAATCATTCCGACAAACAGGGCTTTTCCCATAAACGAAAAATCCCGTTTTGTTGTCGTCGCAATCAGGCTCATTACCATCAAAATTCCACCAGTCCCAAGAGCCGCTATTCCAATGAGCTGAGGACCGTTACTGAGTGAGAGCGCGACATTTAAAATCGGACCGAGCCACCAACCCAAAATGAAGGTCATTGTGAGCAACAAAACAATTCCGAGACTGTTGTTACGGTTTTTTGCAATGGCAAATTGGATACCAACAATTGCTGCTATCATTATCAATGAACTCATTATAGGGTGACGCATGATAAACCCAGTCGTTGAGAGGCCAATCATCGCTCCTATGAATGTTGGGACCATCGTAAAAGACAACATCATGTAGGTACTGCGCAGAACTTTTTGCTGTGCTGCTCCTATCGGGGTGGAATTCGCGCTAATTATGTCTGGTTGCATATCTTTAATTACTCCCTAGTCTTTCGGCATAAAACCGTTAAAAATATTACGTTATAAGCCTTTACATTATACTAAAAAAGCGAAAAAAACGAAGATTTTAATGAAATTAAGTTGCTTTCTACACAATTGATCATTCAAGTTTACAACCTTGGAACAGCGCTAGAGATAAAACGTGCTAAGCGCCTTTTTCGTGTTTCCCTATATATCTCGCCGATTATGGCGATAGTTCTTTGGAAAACTACCAGCAACACCCTTTTAAGGCTGTCGTCAAAAAATAACGAATTTCAATCTTTTTTTTCCTCAACATCATAAACCGTCGTTGAGTTTTGCCTATTTTAACGCAGAGACTACGCAGACTGACAAAAAGTTCGCACTAAACCTCTAACAATAAACTGTACAATTATCTACGCGATTGACGCTCTTTAGTCCACCCTACCATTACTTAGAATGAAAAAAATTAATGCCACTTCAAAAGAAAAGTAAAAGAACTATTCATCGAATTAACTATATTAGTTAGAGAGAGTAATCGTTTTTGCTGATTTTATTCTCAGTAAAACCAAACAAAAAAATATTGATTAATGCATATTTTACAATGATTTATAGGATAATTTTTTGTTTTGCCAAATTCTAAAAGACAAAATAAGGTTTTAGTTGTTTTTGGTGAAAAAATCAACAAGGTAAAAATATAGCTTATAGGGTAGTATTCTCATCATTTTTAAAAAAAACGTAAATGTTTTTGGAAAATGGATTTCAAATGAGCCGATTTCTATTCCTTTTATGATCTGTTTCGCTGCTTCGTGGGGTTGAATAATCATGGGCATGGCAAAGGAATTCTTTCTCGTTAGTCTGGTTTCCACAAAACCTGGGTTCACAAGATGCACCCCTACACCTTTTTCTTTCATGTCTAAAAACATGGTTTCTGCTAAATTTATCAAAGCAGCCTTGGTTGCTCCGTAAACAAAGGAATTGGGTAAACCTCTGTATCCTGCAACACTTGAAACGATTACTATTCGTCCTTGTCGCTTAAGGTTAAATTCGGGCAAGACAAGCGCGATAGTGTTTAAAAAACCAGTTAAGTTGACGTTTATTGTTTCTACGCTCATTTTTTGGTCAAAATCAGAGCTTTCCATAGGGCTGTAAAGCGCTGCTAGGTACACCAGCATATTTATCGATTCAAGCTTCATAGCTATTCGGGTGTATGCATCTGATAAATCTTTTTGTATCGTAACGTCGGCTTTTGCTACAAAAACCTTTCCGGGATATTTGATTTCAAGATTACGCATCGGCTCCAGGGTTCTTCCGGTCAGTGCCACTTTCGCTCCTTTTTTGATACAGGCTTTGGCAAAAGCTAAACCTATTCCAGAACTTCCTCCGACAATCCAAATTTTTTGGCCACTCCAGTCGGAGAGTGGTTTATTTAATGGACGAAAAAACGAAGGATTAATTTTCATAATTATTTTTTTCGATTTTAAGTGCTATTAAACATACCATCGCTGAAAACTTTAGAACGCAAGGAACAATAGCATACATTAATTGAAGTGCATCCCTATTGCTATTTAGTTCACCCGGTTGATAATTTAACAAGCCCAAAATTGGTAGTGAAAGGCCAGCGGCTATTCCTAAGTTTGTTTTTTCTACAAATTGCCAGACTCCGAAGTAGCCGGCGTTTGTTTGAGGAATCAATTTGCTGTTATCTTGTTTTATTTGATCCGATAGAATAGAGAAAGGAATTGTCAGGTCTGATCCGTTTGCAGTTCCCGAAATTACGCAAATTAGAGCAAAAATAATAGTCTGATGGGGTTCAAGAAAAAATGCCCAAAAAAAAGAAAAAATCGCTAACCCCATTCCAATTTGCCAAGTTAGTTTTTTTCCAAATCTTTTGGCCATGTAAGTCCAAAGTGGTATGGCAAGTCCACTTGATAAAAAATAGATCAAAACAAAAAGCCAGCTCAGTTCTTTTGATTGCAAAATATCTTCTACGAAAAATAAAATCAGGAGCCCTGGGATTGCATTCGCCAAGCCACTAAATATGAAAACAATTAGTAATTTTTTGAAACGAGTGTTTAAAAAAGGCGCAACTAGTTGCGAAAATACCCGTCGTTTCTCCGAGGCAACGACAGCGGTTCGACAATTAACTCGTGAAAAAATGAGTAAACTGATGAGAAAAAAGGGTAAAAACGCAGTACTAAAAACTGATAAGCCTTGGGCTTGGCTGTTAAATTGGCTAGAAAGAGCTTCGGGAATTATTAGAGCTAGAATAATTCCGGTTACACCGAAAAATGCTCTAGAGCCAGCAATTTCGGTATGTTCATGCGAACTCTGACCCAATTCAGTGCCAATAGCGAGGTAATTTATGTAGACAACACTTAGCCCAAAATACACGACGATCAGCGAAATAGACAGCCAAACTGCGTGTCCGCTAGAGGATGCCGTCAGCGGGTTGAAAATAGCCAGAAAGCCAATAATGAGAAATGGAGATCCAATAAGAATTATACGTTTTCTTGTAAATTTTCTGCTCTGTTTGTCACTCAAAAAGCCAATAAAAGGGTCCTGTGCTGCGTCAAAGATTCTCATACATAGCAGTATCAATCCCACGACCTCTATGGGTATCCCAAGCTCATGTCCGTAGAATTTAGGTATGTAAATGTAAATAGGTAGAGCTACCATGGCTATAGGCAACGCTAGCACTCCGTACCTCACATTAAAATCTTTAATTCCATTGGCCATATTAGGAGGGCACTGTGAGTTTGTTGTTAGGGTTTGACCAGTTCGAATTGAACCACGTCTATATCTCCAACCTTAAAACCCGCTTGGCAATAACTCAAATAGAATATCCAGAGGCGATGGAAATTATTGTCGAATCCCATTTTAGTTAGTGTATCTAAGTTGCTTAAATATCGCTTCATCCAATGTTTAATAGTGGTGGCGTATGCATGGCCAAAAGAAAACTCTCTTGCAATCTCTAGTCCCAATAAGTTGGCTTTTGTTTTAAAAATTGAGGGTGAGGGCAGCGCACCTCCAGGAAATACGTACTGCCTTATAAAATCTGTAGTGTCTCTATACTTGTGATACAAATTATCCTTGATCACTATGGTTTGAATAATAGCTCGGCCGCCTGGCTTTAAGTTGCGTTTCAAAGTCTCAAAATACGGCCGCCAAAAGCTTTCTCCGACTGCCTCAAACATTTCGATCGAGACAATAAAATCGTACTGTCCTCTCAATTCACGGTAATCACAAAATTTAACATTTACCTGTTGATCTAATCCTTCGTTCGAAATCTTGTTTTTCGCATAGCGGTACTGCTGATCCGAGATTGTGATAGCGTCCAACCGCGCTCCTCGCTCTTTCGCACAATGTAAAGCAAATCCTCCCCAGCCGCACCCTATTTCCAGAACAGCACTTTGTTGTTGAATACCCAAAGCTTTGATGATCCGGTCATATTTATCGGTCTGGGCTTCGGATAAAGTTTTTTGATTGGTGTTTTTCGGAAAAATCGCTGAGGAGTATGTCATCGTTTCGTCTAGCCATATCTCATAAAATTTATTTCCGATATCGTAATGTTCGTGGATATTTTTTTTGGCGCCTTTTCTGGTATTTCGTCGAAAAAAATCTTTAATTTTGTATTTGATTAGGTCAATCCACGACCCATAGACCGCGTCCTCCAAAAATTCTCTATTAAGCGATATTAGTGTGAGCAAATCCGCCAAATTTGGCGTCTCCCAGAAGCCCGCGATAAAGCTTTCGGCGGCCCCAATATCTCCCCTTGTTATAACCATGTGGGCCATTTTCCAGTTCATTATCGTTATTTGCCCGTGAATTCCTGTAGTTGCTCCTGAGAAGAGTATTTTGTTTTTGTTAGGAAGACAAATTTCAATTGAACCTCGCTGGATTCTGGATAGCATACTGAGCAGTATTTCCCCTTCGCGCGGGGGATACTTTTGATTAGACGGGTGTTTGCCGATCATCGTGTGACTGCCTTATCTGGTGGTGGTGGTTTTTTTATGTAGCGCACTCGTTTTGCCCACAATTTAAGGGCTTGCCAATGGATTTTAAAAATGATGTTTATTGTCAAAAACGGATAGACTAGTGCTGCGTGTATTAGGTTCCAATCATTCCATTCTTGATAAGTTCCTGATATAAAGGTCTTAAGTTTGATTTGGTTATTGACTAGATAGTTGATTGTAATATTACAGCTTTTGGGCGATATGGCGAATCTAAAATGATATGTTCCATCAACACTGAAAAATGGTGAAACGTGAAAAGCCTTGTTAGCTATAAACCAGGTTTTGTCACTTATTGCGCCGTTGTCAGGCTCCGTCAATAGGTAACTATGTCTTTCACCGAAGGTGTTTCGCACTTCACAGACAATGGCTTTTAGCATTTTACCCTCATCGTAGCAGAACCAAAAAGAAATGGGATTGAAAGAGTAACCAGCTATCCGTGGTAACGTTTGTAGAATAATCTCGCCGTTTATGTTTTCCAAGCTATGTTGGCTGAGTATTTTTCGAACCCAATTAATCGGCGATTCGGCGGTCTGATCTCCATAATCTTTAAACCATAAAGAGAAAAAGTTTAATTTGTTAATTGAAAAGAATTTGGATTCTTTGTGTTTAATTGATGAAAGGGGTAGTGAGAAAAAAAAAGCACGATATTTGAAACTGTTCTTTTTCGGAGCTAAACGGGAATGTCCGATATGCCCAAAAAGTATTTTTTTTCTAAAAGTCATCTAGTTTACAGCGATTATTATCATTTGACTAAGGCATAAAAATATTAAATTGTTTGGCGATTTTCAAGGCCGACTTAAGTCCACTTTCGTGAAATCCATTTCCCGTCCAAGCCCCGCAGTACCAGATGTTATTTACACCTTGTATTTTTTTGAGTTCCATTTGGCCTTTTCTTGCCTCGCCATCTAGGACAGGATGGTAATACTTGAATCGGTCAAGCACAAATTTATCTGCTATTTTTTTGTTGGGATTTAAGGTCAACATGATTTTTCTTTTCGTCGGAAGCTCCTGTAGGAGATTTAAGAGATAACTAACGGATACTTTTGGCATGTTGTTCTTGCCGGGGGTTGCATAGAAGTTCCATGCCGAATGGAGTACTTTCGGTTCTGGAAGTAAACTTTCATCAGTGTGTAACACTGCCTCGTTATTGGCAAATTTAATTTTCCCTAAAATGCTTTGCTCTAGAGGAGAAGGTTTATCCAAAACTGCTAACGATTGATCCGCATGGCTCGCAAGCACGACATGAGAAAAGTTACGCGATTGACCAGATTCATCAACAACATCGATACCACTCTTACATTTTTTGACTTTAACGACCTTCGTAGATTTTACAATCTCCGAGATCTCGGGCTCCATTTTTTTTACATACTCTCGAGCTCCGCCCCGAACACTATACCACTGGGGATGATTTGTTACCTGCAAGAGTCCATGATTGTCGAAAAACTCTATAAATGATAATAATGAATAAGACTTTATTTCCTCGGGCGAGCAAGACCAAATAGCTCCTGCCATGGGAAGAAGGTACCAATCGCGGAAGCTGCGACTAAAACCGTACTCACGAAGAAAATCTTCTACGGTATATCCCGGGTTTTTCTTTTCGGTGAGTAGCTGCTGCTTGAATGAGTTGAATCGGAGAATATCGACGAGCATTCTCCAAAAATTTAGGTTAACAAGGTTTTTTGGTTGAGCAAAAAGACTCTTAATGTTTTTCCCTGACCAATAAATATTTTGCTGAGGGTTACTGTAACTAAAAGACATATCGCTTTTGGTTCTTGTTATTTTTAAATTTTTGAAAAGTTGCAAAAGGCTTGGATAAGTTTTGTCATTAAAAACTATAAAACCTGTGTCCACTGGAAACGTGACTCCGTCGATTGTTATATCGACCGTATTAGTATGTCCTCCAAGATGAGATTTTGACTCATACAAGACTACTTTATGTTTTTGTTGAAGTAACCAAGCAGTTGACAATCCCGATATTCCACTGCCAATTACTGCTATGTTATTTTCAGCCAATTTTTTTTCCGCTTTGATATGAACTTATTTCAAATTATGACATCATTTGACATTATAGTATTACTTTTGTGACTCATGATGCACCTAGTTGGCCATAAATGTTGAGCGAACAAAAATATTTTTAGGGGAACACTGGAGGGGATGTATGAGTAAATATCTTTTAGCGTATTTTGGGGCAGCAGTCGTGTTTTTTACGCTAGACGTGGTTTGGTTGATGTACATAACAAAAAACTTTTATAAAAATGAGTTGGGACACCTGCTTCTGGACAACCCGAATATGGTGGCTGCGGGCATTTTTTATATTTTCTACGTTTTGGGAATCGTTTTAATAGCTGTGCTACCTGGACTTAGGGCAGAATCCCTCTGGGTAGCAGCAGGGTACGGAGTTTTATTGGGTGGTCTGTGTTATGGAACCTATGAAATCACAAATTATGCAACACTCAATAACTGGCCGATAAAAGTGGTTGTCGTTGATTTAATTTGGGGTATGTTTATAACAGGGTTGTCTGCAGCAGGTGGATACATGCTTGTCAAGTTTTTTTCTAATTAACCCCTTTTAATGAACACTAATATTTCATCTGAAGGGGCCTTTGGGCTGGGTGATCTTGGTGTGCTAGCTAAAATTGCCAGTTTTGTGCTTTTCTTGAATCTGAGTTCGGCCTTTGCAGGGCCTGCTATTAATCAATTCGAGGTAAAAGATCTAGAGGTAGACAAAGGAGAGTGGGAGTTTCAAAGTCAGAATGCTCATAGTTTTGGAGAGCCTTCGCGCAAGTTCAAAAAAGATGGTGAAAACAAATATGATTATGATGACAACTCGATATCTAAGCACCGCCATGCGCTTGAGATTGAGGTTGGATTAAGTCACAAACTCCGTTATCGCTTTGGAGTTGAGTTCGAAAAATCTCGTTTAGATGGCGAAAATATTTCACATGCATCACGCGATAGTTTTGACGCGCTTGAGCTAGAGGAAATTGCAGCTGAATTTGTATTCGTTTTAATGCCGCCTAAAGGCATTAAATCTGGAATTGGTTTTTTAGTGGAAATACAACATTCTCTCGAAGATGACGAGGCAGACTCTTTTGTCCTAAGCCCGATTTTCAATGGAGCAAACGCAAGTTGGAGCTATGTAGTAAACCCAGGTTTTGTTAAACATTTTGGAGGATTAGAGAAAGATGAAAAAATAGATTTCACGTATGCTATCCAGATGTTAAAAAAATACTCAAATGACTTTCAATTTGGGTTTGAAGCGTATGGAACTATCGATCGGTTAGGGTCTACTGGCGAGAAAGCGGAAGAATCTAGTTTTTTCACGGATCATGATCAGCATAGGGCAGGGCCAGTAATCTACTTGAAGCCACCTCGAACGGACAAAGCAACGGGTCAAAAATTGACTATTGGGTTAGGAGTTTTTACTGGATTAAATTCCACGACTCCAAATCAAGCTTTGAAATGGAGCATCGAATACGAATTTTAAGTTGGAATGTTTTTTTCAATATTCATTTGTCCTGCGATAACCCTCGAGCTTTTGGGGTTTTGTCGATTAAGCTAATAAGTCCAAAAGTTGGTATACTTCGGACATGTAAATTAATTAACTGTTAGGGAAAAAATGCTAAAAGTTCACTTTGCTCCAAACTCCAGAGCGGGAAGGATAGTGTGGCTGCTAGAAGAACTCGAACTGCAGTACGATATAAATAAAATGGCTTTTCATCCGAAAGAACTCAAATCGGATTCCCATAGACAAAGGCATCCTTTAGGGAGGGTTCCAGTTCTAGAGGATGGAGATGTGCGAATTTATGAATCAGGCGCTATAGTGGATTATATCCTAGAGAGGCATAAAAATGGGGGATTGAAGCCACCGGTAGATTCAAAAAATTTTCCTCTTTACTTGCAATGGTTTCACTACACCGAGGGGATGGTTATGCCTCCAATGAATACGGTTGTTGTACATACTATTATTTTACCTCCGGAGCGCCGAGATGAGACGGTGCTAGGACAGGCGCAACGCTTGCTTAGTAAATCTTTAGCGCCGATTAATGACGCGTTAGCGGACCATGGGTACTTGATTGGAGATTTCTCTGCGGCAGACATTATGCTTGGTCACGCTTGTTTTATGGCAAATCGCTTGGGTTGTATGTCGGATGAACTAAAAGAGCTAAAGGATTACGTAAAAAGAATTAGCGACCGCCCAGCTTTCAAAGTGGCTATGGAAATGAAATAG
>PAHB01000076.1 GCA_002704665.1 Pseudomonadota bacterium | reverse complement strand
CTCCGCTACTATTGCAGGGTCTAATATTTCCATCCCATGATGGATCTCATACCTTTCCTTCAACCCTCGTAAAATCGCAATTGTACTTTCCACGGTAGGTTCATTAATGATTATTTTTTGAAATCTTCGCTCCAACGCAGCATCTTTTTCAATATATTTTCTATATTCATCTAGGGTCGTAGCGCCGATACAATGAAGTTCGCCTCGAGCTAACGCTGGTTTAAGCATATTCCCGGCGTCTATAGCCCCCTCAGATTTGCCAGCTCCCACCATGGTGTGGATTTCATCAATAAAAACAATAGTGCTACCCTGAGTCTTACTTATATCTTTTAAAACTGCTTTAAGACGTTCTTCAAAATCGCCACGAAACTTTGCGCCCGCCAAGAGTAAAGCTATATCTAGAACCAATATGGTCTTATTTTTTAGGGAATCTGGAACTTCTTGGTTTACAATTCTTTGAGCTAATCCTTCAGCGATTGCTGTTTTACCAACTCCGGGAGCGCCTATCAACACCGGATTGTTTTTTGTCCGCCGCTGTAATATCTGTATACATCTCCGGATTTCGTCATCTCGCCCTATAACCGGATCAAGCTTTCCCTCTTTTGCTTTCAGGGTTAAATTATAAGTGTATTTTTTTAACGCCTCTCTCTGAGTTTCGCCGTCAACCGAGGAAATTGAATCGCCGTCACGAAGCAGCTCAACATTTGTCTTCAATGCAGCATTATTTAATCCATTTTTTGTTAACAACTTTTGGAGATCAGTCGAATTTGAACTCACTATCCAAATAAATAGTTCAGTTGATATGAACTGATCTTTCCTCTTTTGTGATTCTTTTTCAGTCAAATTAAGGATTTTAATGAGTTCCCTTGAAAAACCTATTTCTCCAGTTGGATTTTCTATTCTTGGTAGTTGACTAATGCTTTCCAAGAGAGCAGCCTTTATACTTTCTATACTCCCGCCCGAGCGACTAATTAAGTTTTTGGCTACCCCGTCAGAATCATTTAAGAGTGCAATAAAAACGTGAGTGATCTCGACGTAGGAGTTGTCAAGGGAGATAGCATTGGTTTGCGCTTCGGCTAAAATATTTTGAAACTTCGTGGTAAATTTATTTATTTGCATAATTTTGCTCTAAATTGTCTAGACTTAACTATTATATTGAGGTTAAATCAATAAATCTCAAGGCCTTAAAACCGTCCCCGAAACAAATTAGATACAATAGTCGCAAAATGGTGGTGGGTAAACAGCAATAGATTCCAAATGCATATTATTTTATATATATTTTTTCTAGCAAATTTATCGGTAGCCGATGAAAACGCCGAACCAACCATTCAGTATATCCAAGTAGGGGTAAAGGAAAGAGCCCCCTCTACCGCTGAAGAAATATTAATATCCGAAGCAAGACTAGTTGCCAAATTGTTGAAGAAAAAGCTGGGGAATACCTTAAAAAAATCTATACAAACGTCCGGAGTACCCGCATCAATAAAAGCTTGCAGTGAGTTAGCACCAGAAATTGCGATTGATTTATCCAAACAGTTTGATGCTAAAGTCACTCGCGTTAGCCTCAAACATCGCAACCCATTGATAGGAGCTCCGGATTCATGGGAGCAATTGGTTTTGACGGAGTTTGATGATAACAAAGCAATACTGTCTTCGAATACTATTTTAGAAAAATCGGCAATCGTCAATGAGCCACGAGGATTTTACTTTAGATACATGCAAACGCTTGTCGTCAAACCCGTCTGTTTAAGTTGTCATGGAAGAAAGTCAGATATCACAACTGCTGTTGAGTCGAGAATAGAAAAAAATTATCCCAACGACATAGCAAAAAATTATGATTTAGGAGATATACGAGGGGCGATTTCTATCAAAAAACTTATTAAATAGAATTACGCTTCTTAACACGAGCTTTTTAAATTCAGCAAATAATGTATGCAAAAAAAAAATGTTCAAAACAGTCTGCCCGAATATTAACCATATTACGCAAGAAGTAAAAATAGCCATCCAGGAAGACGTAGGCTCTGGTGATTTGACAGCTGAACTTGTTCCCGCTGATGCTGAAACAAATGCTGTAATAATAGCTAAAGAAGACGCGATTCTTTGCGGAATTCCATGGGTCATAGAGGTTTTTTCTCAGATGAACCCGAATATAACAGTACACGCTTTGAAAAATGATGGTGATCATATTTTAGTAGGTGAAACAATATGTCAAATTTCTGGATGTGCGCGAAGCATATTAAGCGGTGAAAGAACTGCTCTTAATTTTCTGCAAATGCTCTCTGCAGTCGCGACTAAAACAAGTAACTTTGTAAAAAAAATAACAGGGTTGAACTCAAAAATATATGACACCAGAAAAACATTACCTGGACTAAGATACTCGTTAAAGTATGCAGTTAAAATTGGAGGTGGTAACAATCATCGATTGGGCCTTTTTGATGGTGTCCTAATAAAAGAAAATCATATTGCAGCCGCAGGGAGCATCAATAAAGTTATTGAAAAGACTAGACACTTTCATAGCAGCATACCAATCCAAATCGAAGTTGAATCAAAAGACCAATTGAAGGAGGCTCTATCCTCCGGTGTGAAACTAATATTACTCGACAACTTTTCAATAGATGATATTCGGAAAAGTGTCATATTGTGTAAAGGTAAAGCTATGTTAGAAGCATCTGGGAACATTGATTTAAAAAATATTCGTGACGTTGCCAACACTGGTGTTGACAGAATATCTATCGGCGCTCTTACTAAAAATGTAAAAGCCATAGATTTATCAATGCGATTTATTTAAAGAGTGACAGTCTAAATATAGCCTTTAATTAACTTGGCAATTTCCTCTCTGTTGGCGGCCACCGAATGAGGCTTATCACTTCTCGCTATAGCTATGTCGGGGTCTTTGAGGCCGTGTCCTGTGAGAGTGCAAACAACAGTCGATCCTGGGCTTATCTTATCGTTCCCCAAATCTTTTAGGACGCCAGCCACCGCGACCGCTGACGCCGGTTCGCAAAATATACCCTCGGTTTTTGCCAGCAATTTTTGTGTTTGCAAAATTTCTTCATCGTTACATTCATTAAACCAGCCGCCTGATTCACGGATAACGTTCCAAGCGTAGTCCCAAGAAACTGGCGATCCTATGCGAATAGCGGTTGCCACCGTCTCCGGATTACTAATTTTTTCTCTCCTCATAAATGGCGCGGCTCCTGCAGCTTGGTAGCCTAAAATGGTGGGCCTATCGTTTGAAAAGGGTTTTTTTTCAATTTCATAACATCCAACGGATTCCTGAAAACAACAGCTTTTTCCGCTGGCTTCGCTATAACCCATCCAATGAGCCGTAATATTACCCGCGTTTCCAACAGGCAAAGCATGAAAATCTGGAACATATCCAAGTTGTTCAATTATTTCAAAGGATACAGTTTTTTGCCCATGTAACCTGAAGGGATTGACTGAATTTACAATTTCCAGTTCGCCGTTTTGCCCAATCTCTTCCACTAAACGCATTCCGTCATCAAAATTTCCTTCGATTTGGATGACAACCGCCCCATGCATCATTGCTTGCGAGAGTTTTCCCAAGGCTATTTTACCGGAAGGAATTAAAACAAAACTAGCTATCCCCGCTCTTGCCGCATATGCTACCGCTGCGGCAGATGTGTTACCCGTCGATGCACAAATCACAGCTTTAACCCCTTTTTCTACAGCTTTGGATACGGCCAAAGTCATCCCCCTATCTTTAAATGAACCCGTGGGGTTAAGCCCTTCAAACTTCGCATATAATTTGATTTTATGTTTGAACGGTTGAATCAAATTTTTAAGTTCAACTAAAGGAGTATCCCCCTCCTCTAAGGAAACTATAGGAGTATTGCTAAGCACTGGAAGCCTATCTCTATATTTTTCAATTAAACCCACTATTTACCTCTTTTTAATTTTATTTTAGTCCCAAATCCTGAATTCTAAGTAATTTTATGGCCCCTTCCACAAAATCTAAATGTTGTATTTTCGATATGGCGTCATTTATATCCCGCTCTATTGTTTCATGCGAAATTATTACAACCTCCACCGAAGACCCATACCCGATCGGCTCTCCCTGAAACATAGCCTCAATGGATATCGATAAAGTCGCTAATAATTTTGTAATCTTGGCCATTACTCCGACTTGATCTTTTACGGCAAGTCTCAGATAGTATGAGGCACGTGTGTCGTCAATTGGCAAAACAGAAATAGAATGTTTGTTTATTCGATAGGCAGTGTAAGGCACATAATTTTCAGAATTTGCTGATCTTAGTCGACAAATATCAATGATATCGGCAATGACAGCTGATGCAGTAGCTTCTCCTCCTGCGCCTTGACCGTAGAATATCGTCGGCCCAACGGCATCGCCATAAACCATTATAGCATTCATAGCCCCATCCACATTAGCCATTAAATTTTTATGAGGCACTAATGTTGGATGCACCCTAAGCTCAATCCCCGATTGAGTTAATTTAGCGATTCCGAGCAATTTTATTCGGTACCCAAATTTTTCAGCATAATCAATGTCTTTTAATTCAATATTTGATATGCCTTCGGAATAAACTGTTTGATAATTAATCTCAACACCAAAAGATAGGGAGGCGATAATTGCCAATTTGTGCGCGGCGTCAATACCCTCTACATCATAAGTAGGATCTTGTTCTGCATAGCCTTTTTTAATGGCTATAGCTAAAACATCTTTGAAGTTTGACCTCGATTTTTGCATTTCCGTCAGAATATAGTTTGTGGTACCGTTGATAATTCCTGCAACTAACGTAATTTGATTTGCAGAGAGTCCCTCACGAATAGATTTTATTATGGGCACACCTCCAGCAACAGCGGCTTCATAAAGCAGCATCACCTCGTTATTTTCTGCAAGTTTAAATAATTGACGACCGTGCAAAGCAATTAATTCTTTATTAGCAGTAACTACATGTTTTTTGTTTTTTAAAGATTTCTCTATAATGGATTTTGCAGACTCTATCCCCCCAATTACTTCAATAATAATATCAACATCTGAATTGATAACTTCTAGAGGATCGGAGCAAACTCGAACGGACGAATCCACAAAACGCGCCGCCCTCTTTGGGTTTCGGATACATATCAAGGAAAGTTGAAAATCATGTCCTAATCGACATTTAATATCCTCACGATTTCTACTCAAAACTGTATATACAGCCGAGCCTACAGTCCCGAACCCAATCAGTCCCAACTTGATTGATCTCATAAGGCTATTTGAAAAAGTAAATAAAGTAGCAAAATTCTACAAAACCCCATCTCTGCGAAACATATCTTTTATACCGCGAACAGCTTGCCTAATCCGCTCTTCATTTTCAATCAGAGCCAACCTTAAGTAACCCTCGCCGTATTGACCAAAGCCAATCCCGGGGGAGGCCGCAATTTTACTCTCTTTTAATAATTTTTTGGAAAATTCTAAAGATCCCACCCCAGAGTATAGCTCGGGAATTTTCGCCCAAACATACATCGATGCACGGGGTTTATCAACAAACCAATTTGCAGCGCGTAGCCCGTTTACCATGACATCTCTTCTTTTTTGATACTTTCTACGAATCTTCTCAACACAGTCCTGCGATCCCTCTAAAGCAACTATTGAGGCTACCTGCAACGGAGTGAAAGTTCCGTAATCATGATAACTTTTGATCCTGGCGAGTGCTTTGACTAATTTTTTGTTTCCAATCATGTACCCTATCCGCCAACCGGCCATATTGTAGCTTTTTGACATCGTAAAAAATTCTACTGCAATATCACGAGCTCCGGGTATTTGTAGGATAGATGGTGCTTTATAATCATCAAAGACTATGTCAGCGTACGCCAAATCATGAACAACATATATTTCATGCTCCAAAGCTAAACTAATAATTTTTTTAAAAAATTCCAAATCAACACATTCCGTAGTTGGGTTACTAGGAAAATTAATAATTAACATTTTTGGTTTCGGAAACGATTCTTTAATTGCCCTCTCCAACTCATCGAAAAAATCCACTTCAGGCGTATTTCTGACGTGCCTGATATCTGCTCCCGCGATAACTGGTCCATATATGTGGATTGGATAACTTGGATTTGGAACAAGAACAATATCCCCTTTCTCGAGCACGGCAAGCGCCAAATGAGCAATTCCCTCCTTGCTGCCGATCGTAACTATCGCTTCCTCCTCCGGATCAAGATCAATATCATATTGACTTTTATAACGGTCACAAATTGCCTTTCTAAGTCGGAAAATTCCCCGTGAAGTCGAGTATCCATGAGTATCACTTCTGTTAATTGATTCAACCAGTTTGTCAACAACGTGTTTGGGAGGAATTCCATCCGGATTACCCATTGATAAATCAATGATGTCTTCACCACGTCTACGGGCTTCCATTTTTAACTCCCCTGTTATATTAAAAACATACGGAGGCAGTCGATCAATACGCGAAAATTCACTCATATAGTTTAATTTTATTTTAAAATGCCGTTACAATGTTACTCATAGATAAATGCAAATTAGTGACAAACTAAATTGAAAATAAGTCTTACAAATATAGGCGATAAAAATTACATAACTGATTATGGGTCCAACTTTGTGTCCATAAACAACACAAGATACCGCGGAAATCTAATAATAACACCAGATAGCGTCGATGACACTTGGAATAATTCACCACCTTTCTCAGTGGAATCGATAAAATTTTTATCTTTTCTCGATGTAGAAATTTTAATCATTGGAACCGGCCTTAAACATCAGGTTTTGTCGCCAGCAACTATTCAACCATTGATTGAAAAACCTTTATCTTTCGAAATCATGAGCACTCCAGCTGCGTGCAGGACGTTCAATATTCTAGTGGCAGAGGACCGAAATATCGGAGCAGCTCTATTAATATAGTTCATAGATGATAATTCTGGAAGAAAGTCCACAGGATCTACCGGCTTACCTAAACGACGAATTTCAAAATGTAATTGATAATTTCTATTATCAAGCTCACCAATTTCCGAGATTTTTTGGCCTTGAGCCACAGATTGCCCCTCTTGAACCATTATGACACTATTTTTGGCGTATACGCTTAGATAACGAGAGTTATGTTTAATTATAATCATATTGCCATACGCTCTAATCCCACTCCCGCTATAAACCACAATACCCGGAGCGCTAGCCACAACCGACTGCCTACTTACACCTAAAATTCCTATACCTTTCGTATTCTCGCCGCTCCCAAAATCATAAGCTAATTGCCCTGTCGTAGGCCATATCCAACTAATATAGTTCGAACGTCCACCCCTCTGATTCGCAGAATCTTGTGATTTCTCTTTAACGCGCTTTACATTATCCTTTTTCGGCCCCTGAGTTACTTTAATTTTATCCGGCGATAATTTTAAAATCATTCCTATAGAAATAATATTTGGATTGGGAATGTTATTCCATTTGGCTAATTCTCGGTAAGACAAGCCGTGGTCAAGCGCGATCTCTGTCAACGTATCTCCTTTTTTTACAACGTAGGTGGCAGGACGCCAATCTTGGTTTGAATCTTTTACCTCTTCCTCCTGCTTTTTTTTAATTTTATTTTTCTCTCCGTTTTTTTCTGTGCTGGTAATAGGGTTTTTAATATTTACAGTACGATCAACAATAGGCGCCCTTCCGCCAGAAGTGGAGCAACCAGCCAAAAATATAACTCCGACAAAAAAAAAGATCATTAAAATCGGTCGACTCATAATCATCATTAAATCAAACCCGATAGCATCGGCACAAAGTTTACTCTTTCAAAGGATTTCTTTTCAATCCCTGCCTCGGTCTTAATAATTTTTACTAGCTGCTGATTATCCACACCAACCGGCATAACCAAAACCCCACCACTCTTTAGTTGGTTTATCAATGCAGTTGGTACAAATTCAGCAGCCGCAGTCACTACAATAGCGTCATATGGAGAATTTGCCTCATAACCCTGATATCCATCACCATGCCTTAATATAATATTGCGAAAACCCATTTTTTTGAGTCTGATTCGTGCACTATTGAGTAAATTCAAGTTTCGTTCGATTGAAAAAACCTGTTTCGCCAACTGAGATAAAATAGCAGCTTGATATCCACACCCACTCCCAATCTCCAAGACTCGAAAAAGCGTATTTTCTGATAAAACATGTTCACAAAGACGAGCGACAATAAAGGGATGAGATATGGTTTGCCCATATCCGATAGGTAAGGACACCATTTCATACGAACGAGTGTTTAGTGCTTCATCGACAAACATGTGGCGAGGAATTGTTTTCAATGCTGACAAAACACTTTCATTCTTTATGCCCTCTTCGCGCAATTTCTCTACCATCCGAGACCGTGTTCGATCTGAGGTCATTCCCTGTCCCTTACTGTTAATCACTAAACTCATCCAAGCTGATTAGGTCAGTCAAATCGAGTGAAAAATTTTCAAAAAAACTCGTATCATTATTTACTTTAGTTCGCAAAGATAAATCGACAGTCATCTCAGTAATAGAAATTTTTTTCTCCTTGATAACAAATAAATCTGTACCAGGTTCTAAAAAATCCGGAAAATCACCATGAGGCCCTATTAAATAACTTTTACATGTTTCATCAGTGGAGCCTAATCGCTGAGGAGGCTTGGACCGTTTGCGGCGTCCCAAGTGAGTAAATTCCACTTCGTTAGGCAAATCAATTTTGGAAAAAAAATAAGGAATGTTTATATTAAGTAAGAAAGGATTTCTTTTTGCGCCTGATACTTGATAATCATCGATAATTTTCTTAAAAATCTTTTTAAAGATAATTGCACTGTAAGAAAAATTATGGTGGTTTTTTTTTGTTACTTGCTGAGAAACTGCAATGCTTGGAATGCCGGACAAAAAACCCTCCATTGCGCCACCAACAGTTCCGGAGTATAGGGTGTCCTCGGCAAGATTTTCTCCCTCATTGATACCGCTGATAACAAAGTCTGGGGGAAAATCTGAAAATAAAGTATTTAAACCTATGTAAGCACAATCAACTGGGGTTCCATTCAGTTTGAAACCCAAGATGCTTTTTCCCGAGTTGGCAGGGGTCAATTCTTCATTTTTTTCCAGTCGACAAATATTTACTGGTTTATGTATTGTAATAGCGTTACTGAATCCGCTACAGTTTGAAACCGGCGCTACGATTGTAACATCGTAGTCAGCTGATAATTCTATCGCCAGCCTCCTTAACGAGTCAGCTTTATATCCATCATCATTTACTAGCAAAATCTTCAAAAATCAACCCCGGAAGGTTTGGTCGGGGCGGTGAGATTTGAACTCACGACCACACGCCCCCCAGGCGTGTACGCTACCAGGCTGCGCTACGCCCCGATTTAAAAAAAAGAATTAAAACTTCTTGGCAGGTCAAAGTCGGTTACTCTCGTAAAAAATCAATAATTTCATTAAGTGCTTTATTCAGATTAACTTTTTTTGCTTCTTCGTAACCTGAATTACCAGTTTCATTAACACTATCGACAATTTTTATTCTACTTTTAGCGCCGCTGATGGTAAATCCCTCTTCGTATAACAACCTTCTAATGCGTCGTATCAGAATAACCTCGTGCTGCTGATAATACCTGCGATTACCCCTTCTTTTCACGGGACTGAGTTGAGAAAACTCTTGCTCCCAGTATCTAAGAACATGTGGTTTAACCTCGCATAGTTCGCTAACTTCGCCTATAGTAAAGTACCGCTTAGATGGAATATCCGGCAACATCACATTTCACTTTTTTGATTAACGATTATTTTCTTCAGATCCTCGACTCTGCTCAACCAAGGTTTTTAGCTTCTGACTCGCATGAAACGTTACCACTCTCCGCTCTGATATCGGAATCTCCTCACCTGTTTTAGGATTTCTCCCTGGCCGTTCTGGTTTATTGCGCAGCTGAAAGTTACCAAACCCAGATAATTTTACAACGTCTCCTTCTTCGAGAGCTTTTCTTAATTCTTCAAAAAAAGCTTCCACCATATCTTTTGATTCTCTTTTGTTGAGACCAACTTTATCGTAAAGTAAATCCGCTAGATCTGCTTTTGTTAACGTCATATCCCCCTACCTCCTTGGCTTTGCTGAAAAGGTCCTAGTTAGTTCCTCTAAAAGTTCGCCAATAACTTCATCTATCTCATCGTCTGAAAGTGTTTTATCAGTATCTTGCAATAACACTCGGAAAGCAAGGCCCTTTTGCCCTTTATCTATGCCTTTTCCTGAATATACATCAAACAAATCCACTCTCTCCACTTTATTTACTTCCAAACGATTAAGAAATGTTAAAATTTCTCCCGCCGCCTGCTTTTCTTCAACCACTATAGCTAGGTCTCGAACCACAGCAGGAAATTTAGAGACTTTCTGGAAAACCGTTGTCTTTAAATCGAAAAGACCTTCAATTTGAAACTCAAATGCCACGACACTGGATGCAATCTCATATTTTGAAAGAACTTTTGGATGTAATTCACCTACCCAGCCCACATTTTTTTTATTGAAAATGATATCAGCAGCCCTACCTGGGTGCACTCCATTACGGCTTGATCGAGTAAAGGTAACTTCGTTTTTCGGAAGTAGCGATTCTAAGTCTGCTTTAACATCGAAAAAGTCTACATTTTTTTCATCGCGCCCCCATTGATTCCCTAAAACGCCCCCATATGCAATACCTGCGCAGCAATAAGGTTGCCGAATTTTTGTTTTGTTTGAATTAAATACACGGCTTATCTCGAACAATCTGACCCTATTTTGGTAGCGATTGACATTGAATTTTAAACTATTAATTAAGCTCCCAATCAAACTGGTTCGCATAACGTTTAAATGGACGGAAATTGGGTTTTTCAGGACTATGCGCTCGCTACTAAGATCTCCAAAATCATTCTCCAATTGGTCATCTACAAAACTGAATGTCACTGTTTCCAAGTACTCACGACGTACAAAGTGATCCCTTAATATCTTCTCGACTGTTATTTTTTTATTTATAGGAACAAACCTTAGACCCTCATTTGGACTTATAGCCGGTAATTTGTCGTATCCATCTACTCTTGCAACTTCTTCTATTAAGTCTTCTTCTATTTCCAAATCAAATCTATAGCTTGGAGGAGTAACTGAGAAAACCCCATTATTGTATTGAGCAGGCAAGTTAAGCCTTTGAAACACGTCGGCTATTCTTACTGATCCCATTTTAAATCCTAATACTTTTTCGCATTTTGCTACCCTAAGATCTACACTTTTTCTATTGGGCAAGCTTCCTTGATCTACGCTGACAGGACCACAATTCCCCCCGCAAACCTCAGCAATTAAATTAGATAACCTATCTAAAGCACTTTGAGCAAGATTAGGATCAACCCCTCTTTCATAGCGATGCAACGCGTCGGTTGAAAATCCCAATTGTCTCCATTTTCCTGCCACGACATCAGCTGCAAAAAAGGCACTTTCCAAAAATAAGTTTTCTGTAGTTTCGGTAACTGAGCTGTTTAAACCTCCCATTATCCCTGCGAGGGCAACAGGTCCTTTTGAGTCGTTTATGGTTAGCATATCGGAATCAAGTTCTAAATCTTGGCCATTCAATAATTTAACTACCTCACCCTTGGTGGCAAAACGAACAACAATACCACCGTTCAATTTATCTAAATCAAAAGCATGCATTGGTTGACCAACTTCAAGCATTACATAATTAGTTAAATCAACAACAGCATTAATCGATCTAATTCCTGAGCGTAGTAACCTTTGCACAATGTACTCGGGAGTTTTTACATTGGGATTTACCTGACTGATTATACGACCTGCGTATTTTGGACAAGCTTCTTTGTCGACTATTTCAATTGACATGCGATCAACAATAGCGGGCTTAACCGCTGAAGTGTTCTCGAATGAGACTTTACTGTTAGTTATTGCTGCAACCTCACGCGCAATTCCATGAATTGATAAACAATCGCCCCTATTCGGAGTTAATTTCAAGGAGAAAATCTTATCATCTAAGTCAAAGTAATCTCTGACTTCGTCACCAACCGGAGCCTCGGCGGGTAACTCCCATATGCCATCGCTCTCCTCTGTTAATCCTAGTTCAGACTTTGAGCACAGCATTCCAGCGGAATCTACCCCTCGAATAGTCGCAGGTTTAATTGTAATTTTAGGCAGCTTAGCACCTGGGAGGGCGCACGCAACTTTCATACCAACAGAAACATTTGGTGCACCACAAATAATGGCTAATAACTTATTTTTACCGACGTCGACTTGGCAAAGGTTCAACCTCTCGGCATTTGGATGTTTTTCCTTTCGAGTAATCAGACCAACAATTACTCCAGAAAAAGATTCACAAACCGGAGAAACATCCTCCACTTCGAGCCCAGCCATTGTAAGACATTGTGCCAAATCAGCACTGCTGATAGGTGGGTTACATAAATCTCTCAACCAACTTTCTGAAAAAATCATCTCTTTTTGGCTTGCTTCTCTAAGTAAATTGTTTTAAAAATCTGATGTCGCTTTCGAAAAATAAACGTAGATCCTCAACCTTATATCTAATCATCGCCAAACGATCCAGACCCATGCCGAAAGCAAAGGCTTGATAACTTTCCGTGTTAATTCCAACATTATCGAGCACTTTCGGATGAACCATTCCACACCCGCCAATTTCAAGCCAATTATTATCGAAAAGCATATCTATTTCTGCAGAAGGTTCCGTAAAGGGAAAATAAGAAGGTCTAAATCTGACCTCAATATCGTCTCTCTCAAAAAAAACGCGAAGAAATTCACGCATCAACCCCTTGAGATTGGCAAAGCTTACGCTAGGATCAACCCAAAGACCTTCTAACTGATGAAACATTGGTGAATGGGTTGCGTCCGAATCTACTCGATAAACCCGACCGGGAGATACAATACGCAGCGGAGGTTTGAATTCTTCCATATGACGTATTTGCATAGGCGAGGTGTGGGTTCTTAAAAGGAAGTCGTGATTCAGGAGATAAAATGTGTCATGCATCGACCGAGCTGGGTGGTTCTCTGGCTGATTTAGGGCTGTAAAATTATAATAATCACTTTCTATCTCTGGACCATCAATGATAGAAAAACCCATAGAGTTAAATAAAGTGGATATCCTATCAAGCGTTTGGGTAATTGGATGACAACTTCCGATTGAGTTATTTCCTTTTCCGGGTAGCGTAACATCTATGCTTGAATTTAAAATTTTTTCATTTAATTCAGCATCAGTTATTTCCTCGCGACGAGCATGAAGCAATTCCTCAATTCGTTTTTTAGCTTCATTAATATCTTTTCCTAATTTGGCTTTTTCTTTGACAGGAACCGCTTTAAGTTTTTTTAATTGATCGGTAATTAAACCAGTTTTACCCAAAAACTTTGACTTGACTTGTTCAAGCGTATGGTTATTTTCGGCATTGGAGAACAACTCCTCTGCTCTCGTTACAATATTTTCTAATTTCAAACTAGAGACCCCAAAATCAAAAAGGAGGCCTTTAAAGCCTCCCGAGGACATTCAAAACATTTGTTCAATGACTAAGGCTCGCTTTTGCCTGGTCAACAATGCTAACAAAAGCTGCCTTATTATGAACCGCAAGGTCGGCTAGAATTTTTCGATCAATGTCAACCGAAGCGTTTTTTAGTCCCTTAATAAGCAAACTATAAGTTAACCCACATTCCCTAGCTGCCGCGTTTATGCGAACGATCCAAAGCATTCTGAAATCTCGCTTTCGAACACGTCTGTCCCTATAAGCGTACTGCTCAGCCTTCATTACTGCTTGTTTGGCAACTCTGAAGACATTCTTTCGCCGTCCCCTAAACCCCTTAGCTCTAGAAATAACCTTTTTGTGCTTAGCATGGGCTGTAACGCCTCTTTTTACGCGCGGCATTTCATTACCTCCTTAAATATAGGGCAGCATTGCCCGCAATGCTGATTGATCGCATGCCATGACTTCGGTGGTACCTCTAAGTTGGCGTTTTCGTTTCGTCGTCTTTTTTGTGAGAATATGTCGCATATTTGCCTGAGCTCGGCGAAACCGCCCCTTTCCATCCACCTTAAATCGCTTAGCGGCACCTCTCTTAGTCTTTAATTTTGGCATGTATATTCCTAGATATATTTTGATTGTGTTGTAAATTATTTTTTCTTTGGGCTCAGAACCATAACCATTTGCCTGCCCTCCATTTTCGGAAACTGTTCAATTTGACCATGTTCCTCAAGATCTTCTTTCACCCTCTCTAACAACCTTACTCCAAACTCTTGGTGGGCCATCTCACGTCCTCTGAACCTTAATGTAACTTTGACCTTGTCACCGTCTCCAAGAAACCTGACGAGATTTCTCAGCTTGATCTGATAATCACCCTCGTCGGTCCCGGGACGGAACTTAATTTCCTTAACTTGAATCTGCTTTTGTTTGTTCCTTGCCTCGTTTCGCTTCTTTTGCTGGTTATAACGGAATTTTCCATAATCCATTAGCCTACACACTGGAGGACTTCCGTTTGGCGCTATCTCAACCAAGTCGGTTTCTTCCTCCTCCGCAATCAGCAGTGCTTTTGATACATCTAATACCCCTAGCTGCTCACCATCCTTACCGATTAATCTAATTTGTTCCGAATTAATATCCTCATTGACTCGGACACTCTTTTCTTGAGCTATAAAAACGCCTCCTTAACTTTAATTAATCAAAACGTGCTATTTCTAGTTGAAGTTTTTCAACTAACTCATCAAAGCCGACCTGACCAATATCTCCCGCTCCGCGAGCTCTAACCGAAACTTTGTTGTTCTCAACTTCCTTATCGCCCACTATCAACAAATAGGGGACCCTCTGCACGCTATGTTCCCTGATTTTATAGGTTATTTTCTCGTTTCTCAAGTCTGAAGTAGCTCGAAAGCCTGCTTTTGTCAGCTGCTTATTGATTTTTTTTACAAAATTCACTTGGCTATCGGAAATATTCATCACTGCAATTTGTACGGGAGACAGCCAAAGCGGTAAAGCCCCCGCGCAATTTTCAATTACTATTCCAATAAAGCGCTCTAGACTACCCAAAATCGCCCGATGAAGCATAACAGGAGTTTCCCTAGAGTTGTTTTCTGCAACATATTGAGCCTGAAGCCGCTCTGGCATCATGAAGTCTACTTGAACTGTGCCACATTGCCACGAGCGTCCAATGCTGTCCGTCAAATGATATTCAATTTTCGGGCCATAAAATGCCCCCTCTCCGGGTAGTTCTGTCCAATCCACCGAACAACTACCGAGAGCGGCGCGAAGCGATTCTTCAGCGTTTGACCAGAGCTCATCTGTACCCAATCTTTTTTCCGGCCTAAGGGCAAGCTTAACGGCGACCTCTTTGAATCCAAAGTCAGAGTAAACCTTAAGAGCCAAATTATGAAAATTGATAACCTCAGATTTTATTTGATCTGACATACAGAAGATGTGACCATCATCTTGGGTGAAAGCTCTAACTCGCATTAATCCGTGTAACGCCCCAGACGGCTCATTTCGGTGACAAGAACCAAACTCCCCGAACCTCAGGGGCAAGTCCCTGTAACTTCTAAGCTTATTGTTATAAATTTGCACATGCCCTGGACAATTCATTGGTTTGACTGCGTATTCCCTATTTTCCGAGTCGGTGAAAAACATATTATCTCTAAAATTATCCCAATGACCTGACTTCTTCCATAAACTCACATCCAAAATACTTGGGCACTTAACTTCTTGGTAACCATTATTTTTATAAACATTCCGCATGTAATCTTCAACTTGTTGCCATATGGTTTGTCCATACGGATGCCAAAAGGCCATTCCTGGCGCATCGTCTTGAAAATGAAAATAATTCAACTGTTTCCCAAGCTTACGATGATCTCTTTTTTCCGCCTGCTCGATTCTGTAAATATAATCTGAAAGTTCATCCTTGGTGTTCCATGCGGTTCCATAAATACGTTGCAGCATTTCATTATTTGAGTCCCCTCTCCAATACGCACCTGATAATTTTAGTATTTTAAAAACCTTTAACTTATCCGTATTTGGAACATGAGGTCCCCTGCAAAGGTCGGTGAATTCACCTTGTCTGTACAAGCTGATGCTCTCACTCTCCGGGATACTAGCAATAATTTCAGCTTTATACAGTTCCCCCTGTTCCTGAAAGAGAGAAACAGCTTTATCTCGCTCCATTTCTACACGTTTAACCTCGTACTTCCTTTTTGCGATTTCTAACATTTTGTTCTCGATCGCCTCTAAATCATCCGGGGTGAAAGCTCTTGTATATGAAAAATCATAATAAAAACCGTCATCAATAACGGGACCTATGGTGACTTGAGAATCCGGAAACAATTCTTTTACCGCATGAGCCAGTAAGTGAGCTGTTGAGTGTCTCACAATTTCTAACCCCTCCGGATCCTTGTTGGTAACAATAGCTACCGAAGCATCTTCTTGTAAAGCAAATGAAAGATCAACTAAATTACCATCTACTTTGCCAGCTATCGCTGCACGAGCTAACCCCTTGCCAATAGATAACGCGACTTCAGAGACGGTAACAGCGGTTTCAAATTGCTTTTGTGACTGGTCGGGTAAGGTGATAACTGGCATTATATCGACTTTATGTTCATGGGATTGGTATTTGGTAGGCGCGATTGGATTCGAACCAACGACCCCTACCATGTCAAGGTAGTGCTCTAACCAACTGAGCTACGCGCCTGCTATTCTTATCAAAGCGTGGATTGTAACTTAAAAAACAATACTGTAAAACTAGACTAATTGGAGCATGCTGGCAAGAGAATGGGACCTAAATACTGGAAACAAGCTATTAAAGAATTGAAACAAGCAGATTCAATACTAAAAACGATAATTGACGACAAATCCCAACTTGATATCAAAATCAAAACGGACCCTTTTATCACGCTAGCGAGGGCGATCGTTGGTCAACAAATTTCAGTTAAAGCCGCCGAGACTATTTGGGGCAGATTAGGTGAATTAGAATCTAAATTAAACCCCTTTACAATCGACAAACTATCCGAAAAACAATTAAAAAAAGTAGGGTTATCCGCGCGAAAAATAGAGTATCTCAAAGACTTGGGGACAAAATTTACTGCCAACAAATTTGACGTAAAAACTTGGTCTAAATTAGACGACACCGAAATTACGGAACAACTAGTCACTGTCAAGGGTATCGGCGAGTGGACAGCTGAAATGTTCTTAATTTTTTACATGGGACGTCCAGATGTTTTTCCATTAGCTGACATTGGGCTGCAGAGGGCGATGTCAATTCACTATAAAAATAAACAACCAATCACGAAACAAGAAATGATAACTATTGCAAAAAAGTGGATGCCATGGAGAACCGTTGCTACATGGTACCTTTGGAGATCAATTGATCCTATTCCAGTGGAGTACTAAAGTCTAAGTTTATTCCCAACCATACGTTTTTAGGTGTTGGTACCTAGTTTCTGTACTTATCTCTTGATTCCAAACTCGATTTCCAACCGCCAACTTATCGAGCGGCTTATCAGTGATTGAGAGGTAACTTTTTCTGGCAGCTTCGTAAAAATGCCTGGCTCGCTCCAAATTTCCCAAATTATGGTTAGCCTCGCCCATGTAAAGATTCCACCAATGAAACGCGGGCGTAGGCACTTCCTCATAAATTTGTAACATTTTTTCGTATTGTCCTGTTTCTGCGTAATAATGTCCTAGTCCATAATTATCGAAAGTCATAGAGCTAATTGCATCCAGCTTGTGGGCTTGTAAAGCCCAATCGTAACCCAATTGAAGCCTCTCACAGGCATT
>PAHB01000075.1 GCA_002704665.1 Pseudomonadota bacterium | reverse complement strand
TGCATCCTTGGATGTAATTAGCGACAGTGATTCACCATTCACGGCGGGAACATATAATCAATGGGGTAATGTCGGGGCTGGATCTGTTGAGACTTACACCTGGGACACCAATGCGTATACGCTCACGGACTGTGCATCAGCAGTTGTCAACAGCACTGCACTTCCAAGTGGAAAACTATCTGGAAGATTTGAATGGGGAGTTCGAACGGGACCATTAGTAGCTAGCAGTGATCTTACGAGTCTGCAATGTGATTGGGATTCCAGTAAGTATTGCGATTGGAAAGCTAACGACTTAGCATCTTATTACGTTTGGGAGACTGGTACACAAGACTGGAACTCAGCCACATTCTTAAAGAAATCTGATAATACCTACCTGGAATTTACCGCACCAGAAGGTGCAAGCTTCACAGTTCCAGCTAATACGAGCGGGACAGTACCCTACGGTGATTTTGCAGGAGCGCCGCTCCGGCTTGAATTCATGGGTTTCGGAGAACTCCACGGTATACCGGGCAAATGTTTTTCATCGACAACCAACCAAGAGGTCGATTGCGGGGAAGGCACAAGATACGTTCCTGCGTTCACAATTCCGTCCGATTCCAATGGTTATGTAACAATAAATTCTGCAACGAAATGGGTGAAATGGTTGGAGCGAGAACTTCGTTTTAAGCCGGACAGTGGTATTACTGCTAGTGCGCAAAATATATCCATGGGGTCAGCAGCAAACCTACCGGCTGCGCAGGTATTAACCGGAGACGCCAAAGATCCATCGATGGCGGCGAATACAAACTATTACCCAGGCGATTATGATGCTGTCAACTGGGACGCTGCTCCTTCAGTCATTCAAGGTGTTAAACAATAATATTAATTTCAGTAACCGAAATAGTAATTATGGCCCCGGATGGGGCCATAATTGTTTTCAAGGCAAAATATTAATTGGGACGATATTACTTTCTGCTTTTTTTCATATCATCCTTCTTCTTATTCCAATGACCGTGATTAATATACGTCCTAATTTAATTTTTAACACTCCCCAGTTGAAAATATATCTGGAGAAAAGCAATAAAGAAAATAAATTAGTACACTCGATTGAGAAAGGCTTTACCAAACCAGCAAAAGAGAACGATACTGACCCGAGTAAAAAAAGTGAAGAAAGAGTGCGCGGAACAGTTCTTGGAGAACCCTTTCGACCCATTATGCAATCCCCGATCAAACATAGGGCTTTTGATAGATCCAGCAAAATAATAAGAAAAAAAATAGTGCAAAGGAATGTAGCCAGACAAAAAGCTCTCGAATATGCTCATAGCGCACCCCCAATGCATCTAATCTGGGCAATCGTAGAAAAAGCGCAACACGTATATCCAAGCGGAATTGACTTGACATGTTCCGGAGCACAAACTTTTGTTTGTCGTCCACAACACAGAACAATAGCAAAATTTCTCGCAAGTCAATGGGCAATAATGCAGATGTCTTCCCAAAAAATGCCAACTATTGAACTAGCTCGGATGTCGGGGTTTTGGCGAATAAATAATATTTTTCGCTCCCCCTCCTTTAATCAATAATTATCCTAGAATTTACGATCAAGCATAGTTAATGTATTGTACCGCTGAGTAAAATATTTTTTGGAAATCTGAATCAAAAATTAGAGGGAGTTTTAAAAATCATGATTAATAAAAGCTCTTTAGCCAAATCGCGTAGCATTTCAGGTTTTTCACTCATTGAAATTATGGTCGTGGTGGTAATTATGGGGATTTTAGCATCGCTTCTGGTGCCACAGCTGGTCGGGCGTACCGACGACGCGAGACTTATGGCAGCCAAACAAGATATCGCTACTTTAATGCAGGCGATTTCATTATATAAATTAGATAATTATCAGTATCCCACTACCAAGCAAGGTTTAGAATCATTAATCAAAAAACCGCAAACAAGACCCATTCCTCCCAATTGGAAGACAGGAGGCTACATTGATAGATTGCCTGCCGATCCCTGGGGAAAAAACTATCAATACCTTTTTCCCGGAGTTCACGGTAGTTTTGATATTTTTTCTTTAGGAGCAGACGGGCAGCCGGGCGGAGAAGGATCCAACTCTGATATTGGATCGTGGCATAACTAATATTTCTAATAAATTCTTCAATGCGTGCTAGTAGCTATAAAAAAATTACAGGCTTTACCTTGTTAGAATTATTGGCGGTTTTGCTAATTTTTGGCATAGTCATGACGTACACATCCGTCTCAATTTATAAGAATGACGGAAGAAAGCTGCAAACGGAGGCAAAAAGGCTGGCTTCACTTTTTAGACTTGCCCGTGAGGAGGCCATTCTAAGGAATACATCTATAGCGGTCCACATTAACGATGAGGAATATGAGTTTTTCATTAAAATCGAAGAGAAGTGGCATCCTATAGAAAAAGACAACTTTCTTAGAAAGAGAAAATTTCCGATTTTAAATATTCATGTTTCCTCTAATCTACACGACACGACCGAAGAATTTGTAAGAATCGTTTTTGGTTTTGAGCCAGTGTCGGAACCTTTTAAATTGCAGTTAGCAACTGCAAATAATATAGCATCGATCTATTCAAATGGCCTTGGTCATTTTGAAATTCGATGATTATTTTGTCCAATTAGGATCATGAAACTTTTCTCCAACCGAAATTTTGACAAGGGCTTCACTTTGTTGGAGGTCCTCGTGGCATTATTCATATTGGCCACCGCGCTCGGTGCAAGCCTTCGAGCAGTAGGCAGTCTAACAAAAAATAATGGTGATCTAAGTGTGGCGATAATGTCTACTTGGTCAGCGGAAAACCAATTAACTCAAATTCGCCTAGCGCAAATATGGCCTCCGCTGGGGGAAACAGTATATCCATGCCCTCAAGGAGACTTTCAGTTCAGTTGCAGACAGGTCGTATTCCAAACTCCCAACCCACTATTTCGGCGCGTAGAAATTAGCGTATTTTTGAATGATCAGTCGACAAACCAAATAATAAAACTAACACAACTTGTTCCCGATGGTATTTGAGAGAGACAAATCATTACATCTCAACCAATCTGGAGTTACACTCGTTGAATTATTATTAGCAATTGCAATTTTAGGGATCATTGCTGTACTTGGTTGGAAAGGCTTGGACTCAATCATATTTAGTCAAAGAACGTTATCTGAAGATGTTGAAAATATCCGTAATCTCCAAATAGTTTTTGCTCAACTTCAAACGGATTGTTTGAAATTAGCCAAGCCTAATAGAATTAACGGACGCTCTCCATTAGCCATCAATAATAATGTTCTAATTATAAGCCGAGAATCACACTTTTTAAACGGCACACCAGGAGTGCAAATAGTCAAATATTATCTTGAAGAAGAAAATCTGATGCGATGGGCTTCCCCAACTACCAGATCAATTGAAAGTTTGCACAGATACTTCATTCAACAGGAAGCAAATGTAAGTAATCCTCCGATTTCTTTGCTTAGCAGCATAGATAAGATAGAAATCAACCTCTGGGATCAGAATTTAAAAAAATGGGAGATGGCGGATTTGTCGCCATTAAATTCACCTGAGAAAAATTCAAAACCTCCGATCTCCGCAGCCCAAATATGGAAGTCTAGCTGGAAAGGGCTTTCGCTAGCTATTAAATTTACGAATCGGCAATCGTCTATAACTAAAATTGTGGCACTAGGTCCATGATATCCGCCACTAAAAACAGCGGTAATGAAAATGGTGTAGCAATAGTAACCGTTCTTCTTCTTACGGTACTTTGCCTTTCGATTGTCACCAGTCTATTTTGGGAGCAACAAGTACAAGTTCGATCTATTGAAAATCAAAGACTACAGTTACAACAGCATTGGATTTTGAAAGGAGCACTTGACTGGGCTAAGCTCATTTTATTAGAAGATGCAAAGTTTTCTACCACCGACGATCTGTCGGAACCTTGGAATACGCCTCTTATGGATACCCGCCTCGATCGCTATGTAAAGGACTCAAAAGTACAAAGTCCCGCTGTAAATGCAGTGCTATCGGGAGTAATATCAGACGCCCAAGGAAAATTTAACGCGAGGCGTCTAGCTTCAAATGGACAAGTTATAACTGAGGAGGTTAATATTTTCGCTCGCCTTCTAAAGCAATTAAAAATTTCCCAAAAACTCGCAAGTACAATAGCAAAAGAACTGGCTAAGCAGCAGCAGCAATTTGTGCGAAGTGATAAATATATTTCTGGGCAGATTGGTTTTGAAACATTATCTGACTTTCTTGCATTAAAAAGTTTCAATGCTGAAATATTGACAATTTTAGAGAACCACGTAATCCTGCTTCCCAAACAAACAAAAACTAACGTTAATACAGCATCGATGGAGGTGATAGCGGCTGAGTTAGATATACCTTATACTGATGCTAGAAACGTCTTAGCTATTAGAGATAACGCTATTTTTCTGGATACTGCTGACTTTTTAAATAGAATAAGGCAGGTTGGAGTAAATGCAAACGTAAAAAATATTACTGTAAAAACAGATTTCTTTCTCATTACAGGAACAGTGAAAATTAATCAATCACTAATACGAAAAAAATGCTTGATTCAGCGATCACCACAAGGTGTTGAGTTAGTATGGTTAAAAGACTTTTAAGTAAGAAACAAAAAATCTTATTTGTTTTTATTCCTCCCTCAGAGGAAATACAACAAACTTCTGCTTCGGGACAATTCTCATTTGTTAGTGTGGAAATGAACGAAAATGGAGAATTGGAAACTGCTAAAGAAATCAATTCGGTCCAAATAAATATAAAAGCGAAAAACTCTCACCGTCTCGTCCTCGTATTAGCAAGCAGCGAGGTTAATATCATGCTTGTGAAATGTCCTAGATTATCAGATGTTGACTTAGAACTTGCACTGCCAAATTTAGCTGAAGAGCACCTATTAACAGACCCCACTGATACATTCCTTCTTTCAGGGGGTAGGTACGATAATAAACAAGTTGTTCTGGCTTACGATAAAAAATACGCGAAAAACATAGAAAAACTAATAGGCATACAGTTTACTGAATCCGTGTATTTTTTACCTGAACAACTCAGCATACCGGAACCTGAGTCTGAAAATTTATTTGCAAGAGTAACAAACCATGACAAATCTAAAACTATTTCTTTGAGATCTGGAAACTACGACTTTTTTTGTTTTTCGGTAAAAAAACAGAAAGAATTAAATATTTCTAAAAAGATAGTAGAACTTTTGTTGCATATGATTGGCGGCAAACAATTGACCTTACAAGTTCCGAATAAAGATAAGGAGGAATTTAGAGCGGCTCTAGAGAACATTAGTCCAAATAATATACAAATATCGCTTGAACAGGAAAACCTAACGAAAAACCTATCAAAAAGTATCCCACATATCATAAACTTTTCATCATTTTTAGGAGAGAAGCGTCGGTCACACCTAAATTTTTCAAAGTGGAGATCATCTTTGACTTTAGCCCTCTCACTCTTAATTATAAATAGCTTTGCTCTTTATTTATACAAGTCTAATTTGGATCAAGAAGTTTCATATTTAAATGCCGAAACAAAAAAACTATTTCTGAAGCATTTCCCAGACGAAACCGTGATATTAGATCCTGTTCGCCAAATGAGACAAAAAATAGATCAAAATTACAGCACTTCACTTTCTACACCTGATGGCTTTATAAATTTACTAACCGGTTTAGGCGAACTTCGAGAAACGCTCTCCACATCTCAAATCGATGACGGCGATATGCCGGGGATACTATCAGTGGAATATAGAAATAAAAACCTCTTTGTGCATTTTGAAAAAAACCAAAAAATATCTCTCGAAAACAAGACAAATATTTTCACTGAACTAGGACTGTCCGTCACGGAGTCTTCTTCTAGTGATAAAGGTATAATATGGAAAATAAGCAACGCTCAGTAGATTCTAATTTTTTTCGTGAAAATATTAGGACTTTTTCCAGACTTTGGAACACACGAACACGGCCGATGCAAACCTTCATCACCGCATTAATAATTGTTACCACTATATTTTTTTGGACTGTTTTTTTTATTACTCCATTAATAAACAACATACAAAAAAAACAAAACCGTATTGCTACATTAACAAGCCAATTTGAGGAAATTAGTCAGTTAGTGTATTTGATACCAAAGTCCGACTTACTAAAAGCGGGCAATCCAGAATCAGTCATTAACTTTTTGTATGATTCTATGTCTGAGAAGGGGTTTGTTGGCCCTTTTATTTCGAGCACGAATAATCTTTATCATATAGAAATTGAATCTGTTCAATTTTTAAACCTAGTTAATTGGCTTATTAAAATAAAACAGACAGGAAATTTAATCACAAACAATGCAATTATTACACGTAATACAGACTCTCCCCTCGTAAAAGCTAGCTTGACTCTAAAACACGGAATTTAATAGCATGTTAAAAAAATTAGGGTTCTTAATTGTCTTAATTATTGCGCTAATGGGCGGATTAATTTTTTCGCCTCCAGCCTCATGGATAACTCAAATACTAGACTTATCAACACAAAAAATATTTACCTTTGCAGATACCCGTGGAAGTGTTTGGAATGGTTCGGTAATAATAGCGAAGCCTCATGGCCTTGAAGGTCAGGCCGTGAGCATATTACCCGGAAGATTTTCGTGGAAATTATCGCCCAAGTTGTTTTTAGGACTAATTGAAGTCGAAATTCATAATCCAGACGTATTGAAAGACTCAATAATAGTTAAGGGTCGTTGGAATAATTATCAACTAGCCTCGTCTACAATAAAAATCCCTAGCGAAAAACTTAAAGAGATCGGCGCTCCTTTTAACACAATTGATCCTAGCGGCGAACTAGAACTTTCATGGACAGAAATCATAATAATGTTTTTTGATAACTCATTACCTAAAATATATGGCAAAATGACACTTGACTTAAATAATATCGCTACAAAACTGTCACCGATAAAACCATTAGGACACTATCGAATGGAATTTGACTGGAACGGTGATTCTGGCGAGATGGAACTAAAAACGAAGGAAGGACCATTATTACTAAGTGGCAAAGGGGAAATTGCCCCAGGTAGATTCCAATTTATGGGTCAAGCAAGAGCAGGCAGAGAAAAAAAACAGCTAAAAAATTTAATGAATTTGTTAGGTCAATGGGAAACCATAGCTGGAGAAGAAGTGATTAGTTTAAAATTTTAATTATGTCAATTATCGTAGAAAATATTATTCTAAAAAAGTCAGTAAAAGGATATGCTTCCATAGGACTCATTCCGTTTATTATTATCTGTCTGGTAATGGCATTGCCATGTTCTGCGGAAGAGCTTCCTGAAAATAAAGCAAATCTTAATTTTGTTGATACTAACTTAAAAGTAGTTGTGAGAGCGATAGGAAAATTTACGGGGAAAACGTTTATATTTGATCCACGAGTAAAAGGCAAAATTAACTTAGTATCTGAAACTCCGGTGACAAAAAAAGAAGCTTACTCTCTCTTAGCACTATCTTTAAAATTAAGGGGATTCGCGTTAATGCAAGCTGAAGGCTATGTAATGGTAATCCCAGAGGCTGATGGTAAAAGACACTCTTCAGTTGATACTGTCACCTCAGAAATAACTGGTCAAATTACTACCAAGATATATCGTCTTGAAAATGAAATTGCCAGTAGCCTGATCCCCGTTTTGAAGCCTTTGGTAACACCCAACAACGTGATCACCGCAAGTGATTCTAATAACAGTTTAGTTATTACAGATTATGAGGAAAACCAATCTCGACTTCAAAGAATCATCACACTTCTTGATACCCCAAAAAACCAAGAAAACATACAAGTAGTAGCTATCAAAAATGCAGTTGCCAGCGAATTGGTAACAATTGCAGACAGAATACTAAATGAATCAAATGGTAACCCGAATGCCAAATCTGTTGACCGAGTTCTTTTCATGGCTGATAGACGTACAAATTCTATAATACTAAAGTCCTCCTCGAAAAAACGAATACTATTAGCTGAGTCTTTAATCAACAAGCTGGACCAACCGCTTAATACGAGTAGCAACGTGCATTTGGTGCATTTAAAAAACGCCGACTCTGTCCAGCTAGCTCAAGTGTTAAGATCAGTTGCAACCCGAACCGTTCTCCCTGATTCTAATAATAACAATGCTACTTATACAAGCTCCGCTGCCAACAGTTCACCACAAGCTATAGATTCTGGAGCAGGAGGATTTATTCAGGCTGACCCTACCACTAATACACTTATAATTGCGGCAAATGAAGATACTTATAGAAGTCTTCGAATGATTATTGATCAGTTAGACTCTAGGCGAGCTCAAGTTTATGTTGAATCGCTAATCGTTGAGGTAAGTGCGGATAAGGCAGAGGCGTTCGGAATACAATGGGCGGGTGTTTCTGGAACTAGCACTAGCGATGTAAGAATTGGTCTACTCGCCGGTGTTTCCGATAATCTTATAAACTCTGCTGGCTCTGCCATATTAAATCTTTCCGAAAGCACTGATGTTTCAGGTTTAACTGGTCTAGCAGCAGCACTAGAAAATGTTGCAAAAGCAAATATTTTATCAATGCCGAATTTAATTACGCTTGATAATGAAGAAGCTAAAATCATGGTCGGAAAAAATGTACCATTTATCACCGGACAATTTTCAGCTACCAACTCCAGCGCAGGCGTCAACCCCTTTCAAACGATAGAGAGAAAAGATGTAGGACTCTCTTTGCAAATACGACCTCAAATTTCAGAGGGTGGCACTGTTAAGATGGCTATTTATCAGGAAACATCAAGTATTCAAGAAACAACCACCTCAGGGCTTATAACCAATAAAAGGTCTCTAGAAACACATGTACTAGTGAACGATGGGGATATTATCGTCCTCGGTGGTTTAATTGAGGACACCATAAGTGATACAGTACAAAAAATACCTCTTTTGGGAGATTTGCCTATTTTTGGAAGATTATTTCAGTTTCAATCAAAAGCACGAGCAAAAACAAACCTAATGGTATTTATTCGACCCACCGTATTGAGAACCGCAATTGAAAGCTCGGCTCTCACCGCTGATCGCTATGACTACATAGGCGCCACTAACCCAGATGTGTCATTTGAAGAATATCCAATACTCCCCCAACTACCTGGTGACGACAATGACACGCTAATGAATTCTCTACCAAATACCATTAACTTCACCCGCAAGCGATTCAAACCTATCAAACAGAATGCTGCAGGAGATGAAGCATCGGATAACATGGAAGAAGAATAGGCCAGGCGTGACTGACATGCTGGAATTACCAAATGACGCGAGATTATTACCGTTTAGTTTCGCCCGAAAATTTTCAATCATCGCTAGAGCCAGTGATCACGTTCAGGTTTGGTCTTGCGGGGAAACCCCAGCATTTGCAATCAGCGAGGTAAATAGGAAATATGGTTGTATCGAGCTTACAATTGCCAGCAAAAACCAAATAGATACTGCGATAAAAAAATCTTATCAAAATATTACAACTGATGCGGCTCAAGTTTTAGATGAATTTGAATCAGACGTTGATTTAGCGCGATTATTAGAGGATATGCCAGAGATAGAGGATTTACTAGAATCTGCAGATGACGCTCCGGTAATCCGAATGATTAATGCGTTGTTAACACAAGCTCTTCGAGAAGGATCGTCTGATATTCACATTGAACCGTTCGAGACGATATCTATCGTTAGATTCAGGGTGGATGGACAGTTAAGAGAAATTGCGAGACCTAAGAAAGCTATCCATAGCTCGTTAGTTTCAAGGATTAAAATTATGTCGCAGTTAGATATTGCCGAAAAAAGACTTCCACAAGATGGTCGAATAACAATAAGAATCGGTGGAAAACCTGTCGATGTTAGGGTATCTACCCTTCCAACAGGTTATGGTGAACGCGCTGTTCTAAGACTTTTAGATAAAGAAGAAGGCAGAAAAGATTTAAAAGAACTGGGGATGAGTTCTGATAGCTTAAAAGCAGTGAATTCTCTTTTGTCGCAACCCAATGGCATCATTTTAGTAACAGGGCCTACTGGATCAGGTAAGACGACCACCTTATACGCGTCTCTTACAAAGTTGAATGAAACAGCACGTAATATTTTAACGGTAGAAGATCCCATAGAGTATGAATTATCGGGAGTCGGACAGACTCAGGTTAATCCGCTAATTGGACTAAACTTCGGAAAGGCCCTTAGGGCTATTCTAAGGCAAGATCCAGACGTGCTAATGATAGGCGAAATAAGAGATTTAGAGACAGCGCAGATTGCGGTACAAGCTTCACTTACTGGTCATTTAGTGCTAGCTACGCTACACACTAACGATTCAGTAGCTGCAATTACAAGACTTCTTGATATGGGTATAGAACCTTTTTTACTTTCATCTTCTCTGATGGGGATTATAGGTCAACGTTTGGTCAGAAAATTGTGTATCAAATGTCGACAAAAAGTTGAATCCGAGTGGCAGGCAACCGGATGCAGTGCTTGTAATAAAACCGGATATGATGGAAGAATAGGAATCTATGAAACGCTAGTACTAGACGAACAATTAAGAGAACTTATCCATACTAATGCTCCAGAATCAGAAATCAGGCTTATGGCTCGTAAAGGCGGAATGAAGAATATGCGAGAAGACGGTGAGCGATGGCTTGAAACCGGGATTACAACCGAATCAGAAATAATTAGGGTAACGAAAGAGTAGTACGCCAATGCCAGCATATAGATACAGGGTTGTATCCGGCGAGGGAACGCAGGAAATCGGATCACTTACCTCTGATAGCCTTCGATCAGCAAAAAACGAACTCCGATCGAAAAATATGACCATACTCGATATTGAGGAAATTCACTCGGAATCCGGCAAACAATCGTACTCAACAAAAACTCTCTTCACCCAAAAATTATCATTCAATGAATTAGTACTATTTACCAGACAACTAGCATCTCTCTTGGAAGCATCACTGCCGCTGGAAAAAGCGCTATCAGCTTTAATTGAGCAGGCCGAGCGTAACTATACAAGAGAATTACTAACATCGATTCGAGCTGAGGTTAACTCAGGAATGGCTTTTTCTCAAGCACTTTCATTATATCCTATAGATTTTTCAGAAACGTTTAGAGGTCTTGTAAGATCTGGAGAACAAATTGGACGTTTATCTACTGTGCTAGCACAGTTAGCCACATATTTAGAACGAAGGCACTCATTAATTAACAAAGTACGACTTGCTTTTACTTACCCCGCAATAGTAACAGTCGTAGCATTATTAGTAGTCATTTTTTTATTAACCTATGTTGTTCCTCAAGTAGTTTCGGTTTTCGTACAGACCCAGCAAGATCTACCAATACTCACACAGGTAATGCTAACTGTCTCAACTTTAATCTTAGATTGGGGCCTTTTGTTCTTCATTTTTTTTATTCTTCTTTTCATGATCTTCCGGTTTAGTTTGCGTAATAAAAATATAAAAATTAAGTGGCATAATTTCTTATTAAATTTTCCGGGTTACGGGAAATTCGAAAGGACTTTAAATTCTGTTAGATTCACTAGTACCCTCGCAATTTCTTCGGCTGCTGGAGTCCCAATTTTAGAAGCTCTTAAAAGCAGTAAAAACACTCTTTCCAATAGCGTAATGAAACTAGAGATTGATATCGTGATAGAAAACGTTAGGGAAGGAATGAGCCTCTCAAGAGCTCTTTCTTTGCATCGCAATTTTCCACCAATACTAATACACATGACGCGAGCGGGGGAAATCACCGGCTCTTTATCCGATATGCTTACTCGTGCTTCTAAATCTCAGGAAGATGAACTAGAGCGAAGAACACTGTTTATCGCTAATCTTTTAGAACCTGCCTTGATTTTATGTATGGGAGGGTTCGTGTTAGTTATTGTCTTAGCCGTATTGATGCCTATTATTGAGATAAACCAATTAATTCAATAATAAATCAAACCGATTTTGTCTTAAAATAATTAATGATTGGCTGTCAGAAAAAATTGTTATAATAATATAAATATAGAAAAAATATATATTAATAGATTTTTATGAATAAAATAATTTCAAGCTGTCTACTTTTATTAATTTTTTTTTCTATCGGCTATTGGATATCCCAAATTGCCGCACCCACCAGCATTCCAGCATTTCACAAACAAAACTATAGTGTAGATATTGAAGTACCAATGGCTCTTAAATATATTTTCGACTCGAAATTTAAAACGGATGAAATTGTTGAAGATATCGAGCTTAAAGGGTTAATTCAAGCGTCAAATAAAAAAGAAAGTGTAGCGGTAATCTCGATTAATAAAAAACCAGTAGAATACTATCGAGTAAATGAAACCATCAGGGCTGGTATGAAAATATCAATCATTGGCACTGATCATGTAGTAATTGATGAGAATGGAATAACAAAGCAAATCGTAATTACAAATATAGATGAGCTAGTCGATAAATAAGGATATATTCACAATTGGAGAAAAATTTAGTAGTAAAAAAAAATGAGGATAATGGACGGTACAAATATATTCCTCAATACCTGCAAAGCCAATGGAAGATAATACCAGTAGATTTTGATGATAATTTTGAGCTAAAAAAAGCACTAAAAATCGCGGATGCTGTTATATCGATGACATGGTCTGAAAGTTTTCCTCCAGCACCGCGTCTAAAGTTACTGCAGCTCCAAGGAGCTGGCACAAACGGTGTAGATTTGTTTTCGGTACCTCCGGATTCCTATGTGTGTAATGTTTACGAACATGAAATTAGTATTTCCGAGTATGTTTTAGCTGCAATGCTAATGTGGGTAACTGATATAGATAAACATGATAATGCGCTAAGAAATGGAGACTGGTATGGATCATATTTGTTTGGTCCGCCACATAAGGAGCTATACGGACAAACCCTGGGTATAGTCGGTTATGGAAGAATTGGCAGGGAGGTGGCAGTTCGTGCTAAAGCTTTCGGTATGAAAATAATTTCATGTAGCAGGACTGCAAAAAAGGCAAAGGAAATCAATGATGATATTATGCCAATGACAAAATTAGATTCTCTATTAGATGAATCCGATTTTGTGCTTTTATCTACTCCGCTGGACAAAACAACGGAAAAAATTATTAAATTGGAGCAGTTAAGATGTATAGGGCAGAACGGAGTAATAATAAATATCGCTCGAGGTGAGCTAATCGATGAGGAAGACTTGTACCAGGCTTGCAAGGAAAAAATAATAGGTGGTGCCATTATTGACACATGGTATAAATACCCTCTATCAAGGAATGATAAGCAGGCACCGTCAGATTTTAACTTTCGTCTTTTGGATAATGTTATGATGACACCTCACTCTTCTGCATGGACTGAGAGACTGATCGAGCGAAGGTGTGAGGCAATAGCCCACAATTTGGATAGTATTAGTTTTAACATTATTCCAAAAAATGTTGTACGGGAACCAATTGGGAGTTGATATAGATCTATGTTTGAAATGTCGAATGAAAATTTAGATGTTGCTGCAAAAAAGATCTGGGATTGTTGGAACGCAGGAAAAAAAATGGATGAGCTTCCGAAAAACCTAAAACCCAAATCGAAAGAGGATGCTTACTTAGTCCAAAGACAGGTAGTCCAAAAGTCTGGAGACCATCAGGTCGGATGGAAAATAGCAGCCACGAGCAAGTCAGGGCAAAAACATATTGGCGTAGATGGGCCATTAGCAGGCGCTCTTTTAAAGTCAAAGATAAAAAAAAATGGAGCTGAGATTAATCTAAAAACCAATCTTTTGAAAGTGGCGGAATTAGAATTTGCATTTCAGCTTTCTACAGATATACCTCCTAAAGATAGTAAATATAAGAAAAATGAAATTAGCCAAATGATCAATACTTTAATACCCACGATGGAAATTCCCGATTCTAGGTTTAACCATTTTCTGAACGAAGGTCAGGAACAAATTATCGCTGATAATGCGTGCGCAGGATTTCTTATATTAGGAGAACCGATTGAGACAAACGGTGAGGAGTTGGATCTTGTAAATCACGAGGTTTTGGCTTATCAAAATAATGAACTAACACCTACAAAAGGAATCGGATCAAATGTTCTAGGTGATCCACTACTAGCATTAACCTGGATCGCAAACGAATTAATAGCGCATGACAATTTTCTCAGGAAGAATGACATTGTGACAACCGGAACATGCATCACTCCAATCCAACTGATCGATACTACTGAATTAACAGGTGATTTTGGAGTTTATGGGAAAGTAACTACAAAATTTACGGATTATTAGGAGCCATTATGAACGCACCCTTCAAACAAAAAGTTTTTCAATGGGACGATGCCCTTTTACTATGCGACCAATTGACTGAAGAAGAACGCTTAGTTGCAAATTCAGCTCGTGAATTCTGTCAAAATGAACTTCTACCCAACGTAAGAGAAGCGCACGCGAACGAACTTTTTAACAGAGATATTTTTAGATCGTTTGGCGAACTCGGCTTTCTTGGATCAACCTTAAAAGGCTATGATTGCGCGGGAGTAAATCATGTTTCTTATGGTTTAATTGCCAGGGAGATTGAACGGGTTGATTCAGGCTACAGATCAATGATGAGTGTGCAGTCGAGTCTCGTGATGTACCCCATTTACACTTACGGTTCGGAAGAACAAAAACAAAAATATCTGCCTAAACTAGCATCTGGCGAACACATTGGTGCGTTTGGGCTCACGGAACCAGATTTCGGGTCGGATGCGGGTGGGATGCTCACAACGGCAAAGAAAGTAAATGATGGATATTTATTAAATGGTTCAAAAATGTGGATAACCAATTCACCCATTGCTGATATCTTCATAGTTTGGGCCAAACTCGACAATAAGATAAAGGGATTTGTCTTAGAGCGGGAGATGAAGGGCTTGACCACACCAAAAATAGAAGGAAAATTCAGTCTCCGAACTTCTGTAACGGGAGAGATTGTCATGGACAATGTTTTTGTCCCTGACGCTGGTCTTTTGCCAAAAGTTAGCGGCCTAAAAGGACCCTTCGGATGCCTCAATAAAGCTAGATACGGTATATCATGGGGCGCACTCGGTGCAGCTGAATTTTGCTGGATTGCGGCTCGTAACTACACTATGGAGAGAAAAGCGTTTGGAAAACCTCTTGCTTCGAACCAATTAATTCAATTTAAACTAGCTAATTTTCAAACTGAAATTTCACTTGGACTACAATCTGTTCTTAGGGTAGGAAGATTAATGGACAAAGGCCAGGCTACGCCAGAAATGATCTCTCTAGTGAAGCGGAACAGTTGTGGAAAAGCATTAGACATCGCGCGGGTATCGCGAGATATGCATGGAGGAAACGGGATATCAGACGAATATCATGTCATTCGACACGTCCTTAATCTAGAGGCAGTAAATACCTACGAGGGAACTCACGATATCCATGCCCTTATTTTAGGTAGGTCGCAAACCGGAATACAGGCATTCTCTTGACGGAGAATAAACCCCATCGGTTTTTTTCTAGATGGTTCGACCTCCGTCAACTTCAATACATGCTCCTGTGATTAGTTCAGCTTCATCTGATGCGAGATAAAGAGCAGCATTAGCTACGTCGCTAGCGCGCGCTAATCTACCTAAGGGGATAGTGCTCAAAAACTTCTCTCTATTTTCAGGAGTATCTTCCATTCCCATAAAATCCTCCAACATCGCCGTCTCGCCCATTACAGGATTTATAACATTTACCCTAATTTTTTTAGGTGCTAGCTCTACAGCCATCGATCGGCTAGTGATAATGGCTGCCGCTTTACTACCATTATACCATGTAAGACCCGGACGAGGCCTGATACCCGCGACAGATGCTACCGTGATCATAACGGCCCCATCAGAATTTTCTAATACTGGGGTCACATTTTTTACACTCCAATAAAGGCTTTTAACATTAACAGAATATATTCGGTCAAAGTCCTCCTCTGGAACCGTAAACATCGACTGATTTTTATGCGTAAATCCAGCATTGTTTACCACGATATTAAAAGACTGATATTCTTCTAGGGTTCTCGAAACTAAAACCTTCCACCCGTCATTTGTCGAGATATCCCCTTCGACAAAGATAGCTTCCCCTCCATTTGATCTTACATTTTTCGCTACTGCCTCACCGCCAGATTTGTTAATATCGTTAATAACAACCTTACATCCCTCCTTGGCGAACCGTATTGCGATTCCTTCCCCAAAGCCCGATGCACCTCCTGTAACGATCGCTATTTTATTTTTTAACCGCATTATTTCGTACTCCCAAATATCAATTAGCCTGTCGTGCAAAATCTCATTAACGACTCAAGCCAAGTTCGGCTCTACCTCAAAAACTTCAGACTTAGCCTCAGCTGTAATGCTTTTGCTGGCCTTTGTGCCAATAGTTTCCAGAGCAACTCCATGACGAACCGCTGTCATTTCAGCCAGGATCGAAACCGCTATTTCGGGTGGTGTTTTCCCCCCGATTCTTAAACCCACAGGACCATGGAGACGATCTAATTCATCTTCTGTTAAATCGAATAAAGCCAATCTCTTTCTTCTTTGCAAGCTAGTTACACGGGATCCCAAGGCTCCAACGTAAAATGCTGGAGATTTTAGGGCTTCCATAAGAGCGAGATCGTCTAGCTTCGGATCATGAGTAACGGCGATTACAGCTGTATGAACGTCAACATTCAACGCGTTAACAACATCGTCAGGCATTTCTTTTGTTAATGTAGAGCCTCCTACCGACCAACCAGCGGAATACTCGGAGCGCGGATCGCAAACGGTAACGTAATAATCGAGCGCTTCCGCCATTTGAGCGATATATTCAGATAACTGACCTGCCCCAATAATCAATAATCTCCACCTGGGACCATGTAGTGTTGACAAAAACTTCTCATCAGCCGTTAATACGTCATCTCTGTTCGCAAATCCTAGCTTAACTTCACCAGTCTCCATATTGAGAGTCCGCTTTGTTAGTTCTTGACGTTCTACGCGCTCAAGCAATTCGCTCACCAAGGAATCCTTCGTAAGTGGCTCTAAAACTATTTTCAAGGTTCCTCCACAGGGTAAACCAAATTTTTGCGCCTCCGCTTTTGTAACACCATAAAGGGTTAAAGTAGGTTTTGCTATCGACAATGAGTTTTCCTTAATCTTGGCGATCAAGTCGTCCTCGACACATCCACCTGATACTGAACCCACTACCTGTCCATCGCCACGAATTGCCAACATTGCTCCCGGAGGCCTCGGCGAGGAACCCCAAGTATCAACTATAGTAGCCAGGACCACTTTGTAACCATCTTTAAACCAAGAAACACTATTTCTCAAAACTTGCTGGTCAACACTATCCATAAATCCACCCGTTTCTAACTAAACCATAATTATGACGATAACACATTTATTTCAAAAAAAAAAAACCCCCAAGCTTTTGGCTCGGGGGTTTTAGTCACTACTTTTTCTACCTAGATTTCAAAACAACTGATAGTCTAGATTTCTTTTAGGCTGCTGTGATGCGCTCCGGGGTAAGCGGAAACTCTCTAACACGCTTACCTGTAGCAGCAAATACAGCGTTGGCTATTGCGGGCACGATCACGGCTGTACCTGGCTCACTGAGACCTCCGACAAAGCTACCGTCACTCGGCATGAAGTGAATATCCATAACCTTTGGAACCTCGTTCATTCTCGCCAAACGGTAAGTATCAAAGTTATCTTGCTCGGTAGCACCATCACGTATAGTGATCTCACTGTACATACCTGCGCACATTCCATACACAAAGCACGACGTCATTTGAGCTAGTGCCTGATCCGGATGGACCAATTGTCCAGCGTCAACCACAGAAGTAATTTTCTCCAATGTAACTACATTCGAAGAATCAACAGACACTTCAGCGACGGCAGCGATAACGGTGTTGTAACCCTCCATTATTGCTACACCTTGACCTTTACCTGCAGGCATTTTCTTACCCCAGTTGGACTTCTTGCGCACTTCCTCGAGCACCTTCTTCATACGCTTGCCTTCAGCGATGCCTGAAGAGAGGCCTGACCATTTGTGTTTCTTGGCACCGGACTCATCCATATCGAATTGCGACATTCTGTAATCGATAGGATCCTGACCCGCAGCAAGTGCACACTCGTCTACAAAGCTTTCCAAAGCTGGCACGTTATTGTTGTGCGATACAGCTCTCCAGTAACCAGGTCTAACACCAACATCGGTTAATTGGTAAGTAAACTTCATATCCGGAGTTGCGTAAGGGAAGTTATCGATTCCTTCAACTGCAAAAGGATCGATACCGTCCTTCACGAGACTTGGGAATAATACAGCCGAGATCGACGGACTAGTTGCCTTGTAAGTCATGGCAGCCATTTTTCCGCTGGAATCTAGTCCTGCATTAAGTTTGTATATTCCACCAGGACTATAGGAATCATGCATCATGTCGTCCTCGCGACTCCAGATCATTTGAACTGGGGCGCCAACTGCTTTTGAAATTTCAGCAGCGTCAATACAATAGTCAGTCTCGACCCTACGACCAAAGCCGCCTCCTAAAAAGGTAGTATGGACCTCGATTTGTTCAGGCTTTAATCCGATGGCACCGGAAACCACGTGTGGAACGATCTGTTGGAACTGAGTTGGTGTGATAATTATTGCTTTGTCACTCCTAACGTCAGCCATCGTGTTTTGTGGCTCCAATGGAGAGTGTGACTTAAACGGTAAGCGATACTCAGCCTCAACTGTCTTGGAGGCTTTTGCCATACCCTCGTCTGCATTGCCAGATTCTCTGAATGTCACCCCTGGCTCAACAGCGCCTAATTCAAGCTCCTCCCAGATCATGCCCATATCCTTGCTGCCATTTGGACCGGCATCATATTTTACATTGAGCATATCTTTGGCTTTTTTCGCAGTCCAATAGCTATCCGCAACAACGGCCACTCCACGGCTGTATTGAACCACTGCTTTAACACCAGGGACATTTTTGGCTCTGGAGTCGTCATATGAGGTTACCTTTGCACCCATAGTTTGCGGAGGCATCCAAACAGCAGCATATAACATCCCAGGAACACGGGTATCAATTCCAAACCCTGCTGTACCCAAAACTTTCGCCTTGGTATCCAGGCGAGCTTGTTTAACGTTTCCGATAAATTTCCACTCGCTCTTAGGCTTTAATGGAACCTCTTTGGGAACTTCCATAGAAGACGCTTTTTCAGCTAAGTCTCCATATTTAGCCTTTTTCCCTCCGGGCCCTTTGACAACACCGTTTTCAGCAGAACATTTCCCTGCGTCCACACCCCACTCGTCAGCAGCAGCGGCGATTAGCATCATACGAGCTGAGGCTCCAGCTTTACGCAGCTTTTCCCATGCATCACGAACTGAGGTTGATCCACCAGTCAACTGACCACCAAGTAGCGCGTTGATGTATACCTCAGCCGGAGGAGCGAATTCCACATTGACCTTGTTAAGATCCACGTTCAACTCTTCAGCCACCAACATCGGCATAGATGTGTAGACGTCTTGACCCATCTCGGAACGAGCAACCATGATCGTAACCGAGTTGTCGGTTCCTATCTTGATCCATGCGTTTGGAGAGTGACTAGTCGCAGCCTGAGCAATCTTAGGTCCGAGTTGGAGTGAAAAACCTAAAGCCAACCCACCAACTCCAGCTCCACTTGCTTTTAAAAAGTCACGGCGATTTTCATTTTTTAAAACATTTTCCATTTTTCCCATTTCTTAGCCTCCTTAGGACATCTTCGCAGCTGCCTTAATGGCGGCGCGAATACGAGGATAAGTACCACAGCGGCATAGATTTCCCGACATCCAAGCGTCGATGTCTTGGTCGTTAGGATTCCTATTGTTTGCTAACAGAGCTGCAGCCTGCATTTGCTGACCTGACTGACAGTAACCACATTGTGGAACGTCCAAAGCCATCCATGCACGTTGTACTTTATGATTCCCTCCGAGGCCTTCTATAGTCGTAACTTTTTGACCAGCGACGGAACCAATTTGTGTTTGGCATGAACGAACTGCCATACCATTTAGATGAACTGTACACGCACCGCATAAGGCTTTACCACAACCAAATTTGGTACCTGTCATGCCTAACGTGTCTCTAACAACCCATAGCAACGGGGTGTCTGGAGCAACATCGACACTAGTTCGCTTCCCATTAAGACGGAAACTTATTTTCATTTGTAACTCCCCCTTTCAAGCAGGTGGTTTTTATTTCGTTTTATTAAAATATAACTTTAAAGTTATAACTATTCCTAGTTATGACAAGCAAGGTACACCAACTTTGCATTGGTTTCAAGATATACAAAACTGTAGAACGCCTTGTTTTTAATTGTTTTTTTTAATGATACTCATTCTCTTTTAGAGAATAAATATTAAAAAAAAAAATTTCCAAAGTTATTTAGATACTTAAGTCATATCCAGCTACCAAATAGACCAAATATCAAAGGTACGTTTTATTGTCATGAATATCCTTTTTTTCTTCCATGTATTGCTTGGAAAGCTCTAATCTGGCGATTGTTCGGCGGTGAACCTCGTCTGGTCCATCTGCAAGACGCAGAATTCGATTATGGGAAAACATGCTAGCTAGCGGCGAGTCCTGACTCAGTCCACCCCCTCCATAGGCCTGTATCGCCCAATCCATTATCTGTTGGGCCATGTTAGGCGCTAAAACCTTGATCATTGCAATCTCTGCTTTAGCCACTTTGTTTCCAACTGTATCCATCATATGAGCAGCTTTCAATGTAAGAAGTCTTGCCTGCTCTATCATAATTCTTGATTCCGCAATACGCTCATGCCAAATAGATTGTTCGACAACTGGCTTACCGAACGCCACTCTCGCCTTTAATCTTTTGCACATCAGCTCGAGTGCTCTCTCTGCCTGACCAATTATACGCATACAATGATGAATTCTACCCGGACCTAACCTACCCTGGGCAATCTCAAAACCTCGCCCTTCTCCCAAAAGTATATTGGCCTGCGGGACTCTGACGTCCCTTAGGGTGACCTGCATATGTCCATGCGGAGCATCATCGTAATTAAAAACCGACAGAGCCCTTTCTATTTTTACACCCTTGGAATCAGCTGGTACAAGCACCATTGATTGCTGCGTGTGGCGACTGGCATCCGGATCTGTTTTTCCCATGACTATAAATATATTACACCGAGGATCCCCCGCACCTGAAGACCACCATTTTTCACCGTTGATAACGTACTCGTCTCCGTCTCTTTTGATAAGACACTCAATGTTTGTAGCGTCCGATGAAGCTACTTGCGGCTCTGTCATCAGAAAAGCTGATCTACTCTCACCATTCAATATTGGCATAAGCCATTTGTTTTGCTGTTCCTCGGTACCGTATCTAAGAAGAGTTTCCATATTTCCTGTGTCTGGAGCAGAACAGTTGAAGACTTCAGATGCCCACTGCATTCGACCCATGATTTCGCACAACGGCGCGTACTCTAAATTCGTTAGTTGGCCTCCATGATCCTTGGGTTGCCACAAATTCCAAAGCCCAATATCACGCGCTTTCGGCTTTAACCCTTCAACGACTTCGGTTGGTAACCAAGGATTGTTTTTTTCACTACGGTTCTTGGCCACTTCCTCCAAAAACCGCTGCTCATTCGGGTAAATATTTTCATCCATGAAATCGAGTAGCTTCTCACGAAGTTGTTGCACTTTCGGTGAAAAATCAAAATCCATTTATTAAACTCCTTAAGATTTAGTTTTTATTTATGAATGTCTATCATTTTGTCATTTAAAGATATTTCTAGGTCAGCCTTTTAAAATGGTTAGACTGAAAACATTACGATTGAATTAATATTCTACGCGATCCGCCCACTTAAAACTATTCCTCAGGCCTGATCTTCTCAAAGCTCAAAAATGCGCTCCTCAGAAATTCCGGTACTCTGGTGGGTTTGTGGCTATTGGCATCAGCATTCACGTATATCAATCCCCCCGATGTTAATAATGTGTCTTTCCGATAAATTTCGGCTCTAAACTCAAAGCTTGTATTTCCAATTCGGCAGATACGCATATATACATCGATCAAATCATCAAATTCCGCCGAAAAATGGTACTCTATAGATGCTGACTTCAAAAATAAGTCTGTTCCTGTCTCAGGAAAAGGACCATAGTAGGGGTGGCCGATAGCTCGATAATAATCCGTTATACCTATATCCAAATAAGAAAGGTAGTGCGCATTAAAAACAATACCTTGCTTATCCACCTCCGCCCACCTGACCCTAATTTTAGTAGAAAAATTAAAATCTTCCTTAGCCATATCCCAACCTGAAATCATTCATATTTTATTTTCCCTCCTTCATTGATATCTCCGGGTCACCCAATCAGCAACCAACACTGGTTTTGTTTGTCCTTCACACTCCATAATGACATTCCAGACAATCTGTACTCCATTTTCGATTTTTTTTACCTCCTTTACTGTAAAACACGATCGTAATCTGGATCCCACTAACACCGGTGACGTAAAGCGTAGTTTGTTAAAACCATAATTGACTCCCATATTTGAAAATGGCATTTCAATCGATTTATTCATGAAAAACACCATCAGCGAAGCCGTTAGAAAACCATGTGCAACGGTCCCGCCAAAAGGTGATTCAGCCACCGCTTTTTCTTTATCAATATGAATCCATTGCGGATCACCGGTTACGTCAGCAAAGTTATCTACCATACTTTGAGTGATTTCCAGCCAGTCGCTCTTAGCCAATTCTTTACCAGTAGAGGCTATTAGTTGATCAATACTTTCGACTGAGATTGATGCCATCGTATTCTCCTAACAATTAGTTAACCAAAGCGCTTTGCAATTTTATTCGCCTGTCCGGTTAGCATAGACATATCAGAGGTAACTGCGACCAACTGGGCCCCCTCATCTACCCAGGCTTTTGCATCCTCCTCGACAAACGCTAACGTTGCTGCCACCTTGCCCGCAGATCTGATAGTCTTTATCGCTTCACGCATTATTTTTTTTACCTCTGGATGTCTAGGTTGCCCTAGGAAACCCATATCGGCAGCAAGATCAGCTGGGCCAATGAAAATAACATCTACTCCTTCAATAGCTGCGATTTCAGGAATATTTTTAATGGCGGTTACTGATTCAACTTGAAGCATCAAACAAATCTCGTTGTCTGCATGCGCAAAATAATCGCCGACTCTCCCATAAAAATTAGCTCTCGAAAAGCCAGATACTCCCCGACTTCCTTTTGGTGGATATTTGACAGCCGCCACAGCATTTTTTGCCTCCTCAGCATTTTCAACGTATGGTATCAACAGTGTCTGAACACCAAGATCTAAAAGTCGTTTTATAAAAACCGTATCGTTCCAATACGCTCTAACTATGGGAGAAGTTTCATGCCCGTGGATTGCTTGAAGCTGGTGATGAACTTCACTAATCTCGGTCGGCGAGTGCTCTGTATCAATCAGGAGCCAATCGAAGCCTGCCCAAGCACACGTTTCCGCCACAGCTCCACTACCCAAACTTAACCAACAACCAAATTGATTTTTTCCCTGCAAAAGATTTTTTTTCAATTTGTTTATAGGCATATCCATAGTCTGTCCCCCTAAAGTCTTTTATTTGGTAAGCTATATCGTAGCACTTCAAAACTTATTGAAACAACAACCCGAAAGATATTTGTTATGAATTTTAATGGCATCTTCCCAATACTTGTAACCCCATTTCATCATGATGAAAGTGTAGATTTTTCATCCTTAGAGAGACTGGTTAATCTAATGAAAAAAATTGGCGTTGATGGGGTAACCGTCCTTGGAGTGTTGGGAGAAGCCAATCGACTAACGGATAATGAAAGGGAAGAAATAATTAAACAAACTGTAAATGCTGCTGGGAAAATGCCGGTAATAGTAGGAACCAGTGCTGGCGGAACGCTTATGGCTTGCAACTTCTCTCAAAGTGCATACAAGCTCGGGGCGAGCGCAGTAATGGTTACCCCACATAACGAACCCGGTCTAAACGAGTCAAAGATTATCAATCATTACCACATGATATCAAGAGTAATGCCGCTACCAATAGTTCTTCAAGACCATCCTGCATCTTCCGGTGTGCAAATGCCAAGTGCAACGATTATCAAACTGGTGGAAAACAACCAATCCATACAGTGCATAAAGGAAGAAGCCGTCCCCACTTCTAAAAAAATAAGAGCTTTAAAACAAAAACTAAAAACCACTTCTGTACTAACTGGGCTTGGAGGTCTCTACGGACTATTTGATTTAAAAGCCGGATCCGACGGTTTCAACACAGGATTTGCTTTTCCTGAATTATTGATTGCTTTGAAGGATTCCATAGATCGAAATGACGAAAATAAAGCACTGGAATTATACCAACGCTTCCTACCCTTAATTGTTTTTGAGCAACAACCAGGAGTGGCGATCAGGAAAGAAATTCTAAAGTTACGACAAGCAATTTCTTCAAGTACCGTGAGGGCGCCTGGTTCAAACATTTCACCCGAGAGTCGCGCAGAGCTGGTCATTCTCCTACGCTCTATTTTCATGGAACAAGATTTATCCAAGCCTATTAGCGCCGACTGGATCGATAACCTTAGTCATTGAAGTTCATATAACTCAGCTATTCTTTCCTCGTGAGCGCCGACAATACATTCGACATTAATACAAACATCTCGCACGTTTTTCTTCCAGTGAGACTGTGTCTGTCTCAGTATCTCGGGAGAAACTCCCCTCTGTAATGCATGGTGAAAAGCGAGAGCCATTCTTTCCTCTGCAGCAGCCGCTTTACTATTAAAACAAACTAATTTATCAACGTTTTCTTTTGCGCGTGCGCAGTCTACCGCAGCCAACGTAGAACCCTGCAAACCAATCATAATCGCGAAAAAAAACACCCTATATTTCACCGATAAAACCCTCTCTAACTATTTAACTACTACCTGATTATTTTCTAATTCTGGTGCAATGTCCAGCTTAGAAAGGTTGGCAGCGTATTTAACTTCTCTCTCTTTTCCACGCTCAACCATAAGTCTCCCCACTCTAGACAAAAAAAGTGTTTCCTCCGGTTGACCCGATAAAAAAATCCGTTGAGCAGCTAGAGCTGCATCCGAATAAGTCTTAATGTCGCCAGATCTGTGCTTCATTAATAGGTCGACAAAATACCCTGCCCCATAAGCATCCTCTAAGTTGGGTAATCCCATTGACCCGGAGCATAAAACCAAAATCGATTTATTTCTATCAAAAGAACAAATTTTTTCAACAACAGCTTTAGCATTGATTAATGATCCAACGTAGACCGTATTCGATTCGGATGCTTGGTTAAGTGCAACGGTTCCGTTAGTTGTCGAGTAAATCAAAACTTTATTTTTTAAGCCGGTTTCACCTAGAGCTAGCGGAGTCGGAGAGGCAAAGCCTGAAATGGTTTCTGCATACAGTTCTCCCGCTAAGACCGATGACTCTCGGGTATATTGACTTGCAACTTCACGAGCACTTTTCTCGTCTCGAACCGGGATAACCAGTCTTGCCCCATTAGCGATGGCACTGACTATCGTTGTGGTGGCAAAAAGGATATCAAGGACAACAACAACTGTATTTTTTAAGTTTTTCTCCTCAACAATATCCTCACGCCGAAACAAAACATGGACTGTATGTAAAAAAGAATTGGTTTTATTTTTTATTAACATTTTTACGCCTAAACATTCCCACACCCTCCATCGACATTACTAGTTCTTGACTATCATTGAACACTTCAAACAGAGTTTTAACAAAACCTCTATCGGGTTTACTACGCGAGCTTTTTGTCTCAATGGTAGTTCTGAACCCGGTCAAAACGTCATTTGGCCGAACCGGCTTAACCCATTTGATATTTTCCATTCCCGGAGACCCCATGCTGGCCGAATCCAGTAGATAAGAATCACACATCATTTTCATGACCAGTGAGCAAGTATGCCAGCCGCTGGCAATTAACCCCCCAAAAATAGAACTTTCACCCGCCTTTTCATCGATGTGAAATAACTGCGGATCGTATTCTACCGCAAACCTAACAATATCTTCCTTGGTAACTTTCACGGACCCCATCAGGACTCTCTCACCAACACGAAAATCTTCCCAATAACTCTTCACTACGTTCACGGAATTAACAACGGGAAGGTAAAAAACCTAAATTTGTTTCCACTTTTTTCTTGGTTGAGTGTACTCAACTGGATTGTCTTGACCGTCGAAATTTGCAAACTCCCTCCTATGATGGGATGAATTTCCAAACATAACATCTATTGCTTCCAACCTTTTGAAATAGTGCCCAACCGCCAACTCTTGAGTCATCCCCATACCTCCATGCAACTGGATGGCTTCCTGGCCAAGTGAACGTCCAGCCCTACCAATAAAATCCTTGGCTGCGGCAACTGCCTTGCTCCTTTCCAGAGAAGAAGAAAAACCCAGAGAACCAGAAGCTAAAACAGACATAGATCTCGCCTGCTCTAGATTTATAAACATATCTACCGATTTGTGCTGAAGCGCTTGGAATCTCGCTATCGGCACACCAAATTGCTCCCTTGTTTTTAAATAATCTAGCGTCATCTGATGGGTACGATCCATTACACCAATAGCTTCAGCGCAAAGCGCTGCCACCGCCCTATCGATAATCTCCGTTATTAACGGCATCGCCTTACCAATTGGACCAATCAAGGAGTCAGGACCGACCTTGACTCGATTTAGTTGAAGGTCCAAAACCCTAGTTCCATCATAGAGTGGGTACTCGTGTCCACCCAGTGCTTCCTCGTCACATTCGACAATGAACAATGATACACCGTCTAGGTCGTTCATCTCTCCACTGGTTCGTGCCGAGACTATTACCTTTTCAGCTGCCGGACCGTGCAGAACCAATGATTTTTTTCCCTCAATAACCCAGTTGCTGCCATCTGGTTTTGCTACCGTTTCAACATGATTGACGGAAAATCGGGATTGGGGCTCAGCGTGAGCGAACGATAGAAGCATTGTTCCGTCTATTATTCCTGGCAAAATAATTTGTTTTTGCCAATCTGCAGCTCCTCGATCTACCAACCCTCCGGCGAGAACAACTGTGGATAAGTATGGTTCGATCACGAGATGATTACCCAAAGATTCCATTATTAGCATGGTCTCAATACCACCTCCTCCAAATCCACCATATTTGTCAGAAAACGGCACCCCCAGTACACCTAAGCCAGCCAACCCCTGCCAAACCTCTGCTGACATAGTTTGCCTTTCATCGATCATGGATTGGCGAAGCTCGAAAGAGTAATTTTTTTCTAAAAACCGATCGATCGAGTCTTTCAGTAATTTTTGTTCCTCTGAAAATGAAAAATCCATAGTTAATCACTCTTTCCCAAATCTATACACCTCACTATAAACCCAAAACTCTTTTCGAAATTATATTTCTTTGAATCTCGTTAGTCCCGCCATAAATGGACACCTTACGATAATTGAAATATCGAGATGCTAAAGGTGTCGCATATTTAGGCCCAACGTTAGGTCCGATCCAATTATCCTCCAATGACATCGGCAAATGCGGCAGAGCATTGGGACCAATCGCCTCCATTTGAAGCTCAGTTAGCTCCTGTTGTATCTCCGTACCACGTAATTTTAGGATAGAGGCCTCGGGTCCTGGCGCCTCTCCGTTGGCCTCAACCGCGGCAACTCTCAAAACAGTCCATTCAAGAGCTAACAGGTCAATTTCCAGTTTAGTAATTTTATCTCGGAAAAGCGCATCCTCTATGATTGGTTTTCCGCCCAACGTCTCACTTGAGGCAATTTGTTTAAGAATAGCTAATTCCCTTTTTGATGCACCAACTCCAGCTGTGTTAGTCCTCTCATGGGACAAAAGATACTTTGCTATGGTCCACCCTCGACCCTCTTCTCCCACAATATTTTCTGCGGGAACTTCGACGTCTTGAAGCCAAACTTCGTTAATTTCTTGGTTGCCCCCATCAATCGTGGAAATAGGCCTTACCTCGACTCCCGGGTGGTGCATATCAATAAGCAACATCGAAATTCCGTCCTGTTTTCTTCCCTCTTGACCAGTTCGAACTAGACAAAACATCATATCTGCCCAATGCGCCTGGGTAGTCCAGGTTTTCTGTCCATTTACAATATATTTTCCTTCTTTTAATTGAGCTTGCGTCCTTAAAGACGCTAAATCTGATCCCGAACCAGGCTCAGAATATCCCTGGCACCACCACTCCTCCCCAGACAAAATTTTTGGAAGAAATCGCTCTTTTTGGTAAGCCGTTCCAAATTCAAGTAACACTGGGCCAATCATATTAATACCGAACGGAGATAACCGTGGGGCACCCGCGATTGAGGCTTCCTCGTCAAAAATGTGCTGCTGCAAAGCAGTCCACTGTGCCCCGCCCGATTCTGAAGGCCAGTTCGGAGCGGCCCAACCCTTTTTAAAAAGCGCTGCGTGCCACCTCCCAGTGTCTTCTTTCCCAATGTGTCTATGCTCTAAAACCTTGCGAGCAATGTCTTTAGGCAATTTGTTGGCGACAAAATCCCTAACCTCATTTTTGAATTTTTCATCTTCCTGAGATAATTTTATATCCATAAGTTTACCCGTGTATGCGTCGTTTTATACAAGTTTTACCCTAAGCATAAGCCAACAAATTTCCATCGACAACCCAATTGGATAAAAAATTGCTTCGAGCTATACTTAGAATACGCAGAATTTTTGTAAAACCGTTTCCACAGCGGAGGGCATGATGAATGTAAGAGATAAATTCAATTTAGAGAAACTTGCAAGCGGTAAGGAAATTAATATGGACCCCTTGTGGCTGCCATTCACTCCTAACAGACAATTTAAAGCATCCCCTCGCTTGATAGAGAATGCGAAAGACATGTATTACAAAACTAGCACCGGAAAATCCATCCTAGACGGAATTGCTGGGTTGTGGTGCGTTAACGCAGGGCATTGCCGCAAACCGATAGTAAAAGCTATCCAATCGCAGGTTGAAAAATTAGATTATGCGACAGCGTTTAATATGTCTCACGAGGGAGCTTTCAGGGCGGCTGAATCAATCACCAATATAGCGCCCCCTGGACTTAATCACGTTTTTTTTACTAGCTCTGGTTCGGAAGCGGTAGACAGTGCCCTAAAAATTGCCTTGGGATATCACCGCGCAAAAAACGACGGTCAAAGACACAGATTCATTGGTCGGCAAAAGGCGTACCACGGAGTAGGTTTTGGTGGCATCTCAGTCGGTGGAATAGTGCCCAACCGAAAAATGTTCAGCTCATCACTGATTCCCGGAGTCGATCATCTTCCCCATACCTTGAATATAGAAAAAAATGCATTCTCAAGAGGTGAACCTAATTCGGGGGTTGAATTAGCAGATGAGTTGGAGAACATTATATTACTACATGATCCGTCAAATATCGCCGGGGTAATCGTAGAACCCATCTCCGGATCGGCCGGAGTTTTGGTTCCACCTAGAGGATACCTTAAAAGGCTGCGTGAGATTTGTAGTAAGTATAAAATTTTATTGATATTTGATGAGGTAATTACTGGATTTGGTAGGACAGGAGAGGCTTTCGCCGCCCAAAAATTCCAGGTCACACCCGACATGATTGTATTTGCCAAAGGAGTTACAAACGGCACAGTTCCGATGGGAGGAGTTATCGTAAATTCGGATATATATAATGCGTTTATGCATGGCCCGGATTGGGCCATAGAGTTTTACCATGGATATACCTATTCGGGACATCCTCTTGCAACCGCAGCTGCAAACGCTACCCTTAAAGTATATCGCGACGAAAACTTGTTTGAACGAAGTAATGAACTCAGTAGCTATTTTGAAGATGCGGTTCATTCTTTAAAGGGTCTTCGTAATGTCGTAGATATTCGTAACTATGGTCTGATGTGTGGAATACAATTTTTACCCATTGCAGAAAAACCTTCGCAACGTGCATACGATATCTTTGAAAAATGTTTTGAAAAAAATGTGTTGGTTCGTCCGGCTGGCGAAAATATAGCTTTAACCCCTCCCCTCATCGCGGAAAAAAAACATATAGATATCATTATCGACACACTTAAATGGGCAATAAATAGCTCAATTTAGCAAATACTTTTAATCAAAGGAGTTGTTGCTTGTGAAATTTTTAGTTGCACAAATGGAGCATGAAACTAATACTTTCTCTCCTATTCCCACTCCGTGGGAATCGTTTGGTCCCAATGGCCCCTATGTTGGTGACGAAGTTGTGCGAGCAATGTCAGGGACTAAGACTCCTATAGGCGCTTTTATCGAATTGGCGAACAAATTAAATGCCGATATATCGACACCCGTTGCTGGACTTGCCCTACCCAGCGGACCAGTTGATCTAGCAGCCTATGAGAAGATTTGTGACCTAATATGTGCGGAAGCAAAACTTGGTTGCGATGCGATTTTTTTAGATCTTCACGGAGCAATGGTGGTCAAAAACGGCCCCTTGGATGGGGAGGGAAATTTACTACACAGGCTTAAAGACATAAACCCAGAAGTTCCAATCGCAGTCTCGCTTGATCTACACGCAAATGTTACGGATCTAATGGTCAAAAACTGTGACGTAATTGCCGGCTATAAAACCTATCCGCATATAGATATGTTTGAAACAGGTTTTTTGGCTGGATCTATACTTATCGATGCTTTAAAAGGAAAAATTAAACCCGTAATGGTTTGGAAAAATTCACCGATATTGGCACATACCCTCAAAATGGATACAGACAAAGGTGCGATGCGAGAATATGTAGGACTAGCAAAGAAACTAGAAACTGGGGAAGTACTAGCTGCCTCAGCTTTTGGCGGATTTCCAATGGCAGATATTCCTTCAGCCGGAATGAGCTCGGTTGTAGTAACCAATGGTGACAAAGAATTAGGCGAAACAACCTGCAACAAAATTATGAATTTAGCGTGGGAGAATCGTACGCGATTTATTTGGCGGGACATTCCGCTTAAAACAGCTCTATCAAAAGCAGCCAAATTTGAAAAAGGTCCTGTTCTTCTCATAGACCATTCCGACAATTGCGCTTCAGGGGGAACCCAAGACACTATGGATGTGCTAAAGATTGCCTTAGATTATAATTTGGACCAAATAGGAGTTGGTCCGGTAAGAGACCCTGAGGCGGTAAAAACACTTATTCAAGCTGGCAAAGGAAACGAAGTAAGCTTAAAAATTGGAGGTAAAGTCGACATGCCTGCAATAAAGAAAAAAGGAGAGCCTTTACAGCTAACTGGTTTTGTTAAAAATATCACTAGCGGGGAATATATCGTAACCGGCCCACAATTTACTGGAATGAAGATGTTTATGGGCAACACCGTTTTGTTTGAAACAGATAGAGCCGAAATTGTTATAACAGAAAAACTACAAGAGCCCTGGGATTTAGGAGTCTTCACGAGCGTGGGGCTTAATCCTACAAAAAAACGATATTTAATACTTAAATCACGAATGTACTTCAAGCCGATCTTTAGCACCATGGCTACGGAAATAATTTACTGCAATGGATCGGGCGTAACATCTTCGGACTGGAAATTGTTCGATTACAAAAATATCAGGCGACCAATGTACCCTTTAGATGAGTCGCCTTGGAATTAACACCCGCTACTTTACAGTAATCTCTTTTTCTCCTTTCAAAGCAGTTTCTAGAGTTTTCCATCCTAGCAAAGCGCAGTTGATTCTAGAGGGAAACTTTACAACTGTCTCAGCCACCGCCGCCAAATCACCGCCAACGCTTAAGCTATCAACATTGTCGCGCATAAAATCCTTAAATTCCGCTATCACCTTCCTCGCGTCTTTTAATGAATTACCTTTTATGACCTCGGTCATCATTGACGCTGACGCCATCGAGATACCACAACATTCACACTGAAAACTTAAATCTACAACAATATCGTTATCTAACTTTAAAAAAACACTAAATTGATCTCCGCAAAGAGGGTTTGTTCCTTTTGCGATATTAGTCGGTGCCTCAATTTCCCTGTAATTTCTTACATTCTTAATGTGTTCCATCATAACGTCATCATACAAGCTTTCCATTAATTTTCCCCTAGCTCACTTTGTGCCATAACGAGCAACCCGAATATCCGCTTGGGCCTTGTGTCCAGCAAAACCCTCAAGTGCGCATAGCCGAGAACAGTACTCTCCAATCAAAGCGCTCGCCTCCGGAGAAACTTTTTGATAGGTGCAAGTTTTAATAAATTTCCCAACCCACAAACCTCCCGTGTAACGGGCAGCTTTTCTCGTTGGCAACGTATGATTAGTTCCAATTACCTTATCTCCGAATGATACATTCGTTTCCGGGCCCAAAAAGAGAGCTCCATAATTTTTCAACTCCCTAAGAAAAAAATCGGGATTTTTTGTCATAACCTGAACGTGCTCAGAGGCTATTTGATCCGCCACTTCAACCATCTCTGAATCATCTTCACAGAGAATGACTTGTCCATATTCACGCCATGCTTGGCCCGCCACTTCAGCAGTTTCTAAAATTTTTAACTGCTTCTCTATCTCCAATACTGTATCCATAGCTAATGCTCGAGAGGTAGTCAGTAAAATAGCGGGAGAATTCGGTCCATGCTCAGCCTGACCGAGCAGGTCAGTGGCGCACATTTCTCCATCCACTGTTTCATCTGCAATCACAAGTGTCTCTGTGGGTCCCGCAAAAAGATCAATTCCGACTCTACCCGATAGTTGCCTTTTCGCTTCGGCAACGAACGCATTTCCGGGCCCTGCAATCATATCTGTCGCCTTTATCGTTTGTGTGCCCAAAGCCATAGCCCCCACCGCCTGAATTCCACCGAGCGCGTAAATCTCATCTGCTCCGGCCAGATACATCGCAGTAACAATAGCAGGATGAGGGCTACCTTTATAAGGTGGTGCGCAGGCTATAACCCTGTCAACCCCTGCCACCTTAGCAGTCACGATTGACATATGAGCAGAAGCTACCATCGGATATTTACCCCCGGGTACGTAGCACCCTACACTGCCCACCGGTAAGTTTTTGTGTCCAAGAATAACCCCTGGTAAAGTCTCGACCTCGACATCCCTTAATGCATTTTTTTGTATTTTTGCAAAATTCCTAATTTGCGCCTGCGCAAATTTAATATCATCTATTGCTTGCTGAGGTAAAGATTCCATGCATTTAGCGATTTGACCTTCACTTAATCGAAACTTCTCTGGATTCCAGTTATCAAATTTTAAGGATAAAACTCTGACCGCCTCATCGCCCCGATTTTTTATATCATCCAAAACATCTTCCACTGTCTTTCTAACTTTTCCAAGATTTTTGGCATCCTCTTCCTCTGAGATACCCTCCTTCAACCAAAGTGCCATTTCATATTTCTCCTATACTAGTTATGCCAAAAATACAGAGCCGAATTATAAAAAAATGCGACATATACCTACCATCGCCCCTCACAGGCTACTCATCAGTTTAAAAACGGAAAATTAATATCCTGCGGTTTTTCGCTTATAACGTTTGCAAGCCCGATGCCGGAACCGCACGCCAGTGTCCAACCTAAAGTACCTTGACCAGTATTCACATATAGGTTTTCATATTTTGTCTTTCCTATAATCGGAATATTGCTGGGGACTGCGGGTCTTAGGCCTGACCATTTACGTGCTTTACTAAATCCCCCGACCTCCGGAAACAACTTTTTTACCCTCGAAATTATCGCTTCACATCTTTCGTCTCGTATAGACAAATCATAACCCGCTAATTCCGCGGTTCCCGCAGCTCTTAACCGAGAACCGAGCCTAGATATGGCTATTTTCGCATTTTCGTCAGTTATACAAACTGTCGGGGCCAATTCCGTATTTTCAAGTGGTATGGTGACCGAGTAACCTTTCACGGGGTAAACTGGTATTTTGACCCCAATTTTTGACAATATGTCTGGACTATGGCTCCCCAATGCTACAACATATGCATCCGCGGAAAAATTTTCACATCGCCCTGCCACATTTGCTTCCAAATAATTCACTTTACTTTGATTTGTGCGAAAATTTAAGGCCTCTACCCCCATGCCAAACGTAACTCCATTTTTTTCCGCCAAAACTTTCATTTTGTTAGTAAATATATGCGCGTCCCCTGATTCGTCGTCCGGAGCAAAAGTCGCTCCGACGATATCTACGTGACTCTTTTTCAACGCCGGCTCGATTTCTAAAACCTGGGACTTCGACTTTATTTGTATATCTACCCCGTTTTTTTTAAAAATGTCTACGCGATTACATGCCATCTCAAATTCCCGCTCATCGGAGTGCAATGTTAAGATTCCCTTTTGCAAATCATCATAGGTTATTCCGGTCTCGGCTCTGAGTTCTTTCAATTTATTTCTACTGTAATCAGCAAGACGCAGGCAGGTTAAGGTATTGTTTTGCGTTCTTGATGGCAAACATTCTCTCAGAAATTTAAGAGCCCAAGACCATTGCTTAGGATCGCAACGCAACCTAAACATAAGAGGTGCATCTTCTCTTCCCAACCACTTAACGATTTTGTAGGGCGCAGCTGGGTTAGCCCACGGCTCGGCCTGCCCCACAGAAATTTGCCCACCGTTGGCAAAACTCGTTCCGGTCCCGGGCGTTTCCTGCCGATCAATTACCGTCACTTCATGTCCAGCCTTGGCGAGATACCATGCACTTGTTACCCCTATAACTCCAGCCCCAATCACTAAAACCCTCATCTGTTAAGTCCATCCTCGTTTATATAGCTGCCACCAAGCCGATTTAGCAGTTATTTACCAACCTAATTATTTAGTATATGTTTTAACGAACAAGTTCCAAACATCTTTATACGCTACTGAGCCAACCATCCACCATCTGAGAGTATATCTGTTCCCGTCATAAAATCAGCTCCGTCCGAGCATATAAAACTGGCTATTTTACCAATATCTTCTGGCTTACCCCACTTCCCCATCGGCGTCGAGTTCATTAGGCTCGCATTTTTGTCCGGATCCTCTCGTAGAGGGGCGGTGAGATCTGTTGCGTAGAACCCGGGGCTTATAGCCATAACGGTTACCCCAGTGTTTGCCAACTCAAGAGCCATACATTTGGTGAGCGCCAAAAGTCCTGATTTACTGGCACAGTACGCACTTCTCCCCGGACTACCGACGTTAGCCATTATCGAGGTGATGTTAATGATTCGTCCCCAGCCTAATTCTATCATGTGTGGCGAGAAGGCTTTTGACATTATAAAAGCGCCGGTTAGATTGGTATTTATCACCGTCTGCCATTCATTGAGTCCAAATTCGACAACGTCCTTTCGAATAGCAGTACCCGCATTATTTATTAAGATATCTGGATTACCCATTTTTGTATCCACGTCACGTTTCAAATTTAACACCTCAGACTCTAGTGATATGTCAGCAACAAAAATCTCACTTTTAATACTCCTTCCCTTCAGTAGCTCCTGCGTCTCTTTGAGTTTTTCCTGCGCCCTTCCCACAAGAGCTATACTTGCTCCATCATCGCCCAAGCTGCGAGCCATCTCCCTACCCAAGCCGCGACTAGCCCCAGTGATTAGAGCTAGTTTCCCTTTCAAAAAATTTTCTTTCATAATACTTCCTAAAGTGGTTAACATATTTATGTAGTATAACCAAATCTTAACAAACAAGAAGACTGGTATGCTGCCGGTTAATAATAATTAAAAGAATCAAAGTTAATTATATGCTCAATAAATATTCAAACATATGGCCATCAAAGTTGCCGTGGTCAATAAATGTTCCAAACACCTCGGTCGCTAACAATTTATACAGCTCAGCTAAAACCTATCCGGAAAAAACAGCAATCGTTTTTTTTGAAAATGAAATTTCATATTCCAAAGTTCGATTCGATGCCGAGTTAGTTGCTACTTACCTTCAAAAAAACTGTGATATCAAAAAAGGAGATAGGGTTTTGCTTGACCTGCAAAACAGTCCGCAATTTGTAATTGCCTTTTATGGAATTCTGATTGCAGGAGCGGTAGTTGTGCCTATTAACCCCATGAGTGTTACCGGCGAATTAAAACACTACTGCGAAGACAGTGGTTGTCGTGTTGCGGTTACAAGCGATAATGTTGTTTCCGAATTCGAACCACTTTTAGGGCATCAATTACAGCACTTGCTAACAACCAAGTACGAAGATTACTTATCTGCTAATTCAATCAAACATCTACCACAATCATTGATCAACAAAAATAAACACTCTAATGCAAAAGAGTTTTTTGAGTGGAAAAACCTCTACAACATTACTTCTAAGCCTAAGGCCATAACTATAAATAGTAAAAAAGAGGCGGCTGCAATTTTGTACACCTCTGGAACAACCGGAAAACCTAAGGGATGCACACACACCCATTTTACGATGATGCACTCCCTTGTCGGAGCATCTCTCTGGGAAGATCTGAACCACGAAAGTGTTTCACTTGCCACCGCCCCAATGTTTCATGTTACTGGCATGCAGCATAGCCTCAACACTACTATTTACACCGCAAGTAAAATGGTAATTCTTCCTCGATGGGATCCGGATTTAGCTGGATCTCTAGTAGAAAAATACTCATGCACACATTGGGCGAATGTTCCAACTATGGTCGTTGATTTACTAGCCAATACTAGCACGGCATCAAAGGATCTTTCTTCTCTTAAAGTAATTTTTGGTGGGGGAGCACCTATGCCTGAAAGTGTCGCCCAAGAGCTATACAATAGATGTGGGGTTCGATACATGGAAGGATACGGAATGACGGAAACAATTTCGCAAACGCATATGAACCCACCGGCGGAATTGAGAAAGCAATGTTTAGGGATTCCGTACTTTGATACTGAGGCAATAATTGTGGATCCGGATACACTAAAAACTTTGAAAAAAAACGAACGTGGAGAGATTTTAGTCAGGGGTCCGCAGATCATGAACCGATACTGGAATAACGTTGACGCAACATCAAAAGTATTTGTAACAGTTGAATCAAAAACATACCTTAGAACCGGGGATTTAGGCTTTGAAGATTCTGATGGTTTTTTTTATATTTCCGATCGCCTGAAAAGAATGATCAACGCGTCAGGTTTTAAAGTTTGGCCAGCCGAAGTGGAAAGCATACTGTACAAACACCCAAAAATAAAAGAGGTTGCAATAATCTCCTCACCCCACGAACGACGAGGGGAAACCGTCAAGGCAGTGGTATCTCTTAAAGAGGGCTGTGCTGGCACTACTGGCGAAGAAATCATAGCTTGGGCCAGAAAAAACATGTCTGCTTACAAAGTGCCAAAAATAATCAGCTTTATTGAAAACCTTCCAAAATCAGGCACAGGAAAAATTCAATGGAGACGATTACAAGAGCAAGAATGGAGGAAAAGTTGATGTCGCAAATCGGTAGGTCCAAGAGTAATTTGAACGTTGACCCAAAAGTGATACATGATTTGATTCAAGCAATAGAAGACCAAAAAGACTCGCTGGTAAAATTAATATTAGATTTGGTTAGCATAAACAGTCTGCTTGGAAATGAAGATCATGCACAAAACTTTATTGAGGAGCAATTCAGAAGTCGCTCTCTAGCAATTGATAGATTTGGCATAAATCACGATGAACTGAAAAAATATCCAGGATATTCCCCTTCGATTGGGGATTGGGAAAATCATGAAAACATAGTTGGGATATTTAAACCAGAAAAACCAAAAGGCCGATCTCTTATTTTAAACGGTCACATAGACGTCGTCCCTGTCGGCGATGAAAGACTATGGACCAACCCGCCTTTCGAACCAACGATAAAAGATGGTCATCTTTACGGTAGAGGTAGCGGTGATATGAAAGCAGGAATCGCTGCTTTTATAGTAGCATTTGATTCGTTTAAAAAAATTGGGCTTGAGCCCGCTGCAGATATTTTCCTACAATCGGTTGTTGAGGAGGAGTGTACGGGAAACGGAGCTCTGGCATGTTTACAAAGAGGATATAAAGCACAAGCAGCCATTATTCCAGAACCATTTAACGAAACGATTATGTCAGCGCAAGTGGGAGTACTGTGGCTTAACATGGAAGTTTTTGGCAAACCCTCCCATGTGTTGAATGCCAATCATGGCACAAATGCAATAGAGGGAGCATTCGTCTTATGGCAACACCTCAAAAGCCTTTGTGAAGACTGGAACAACAAAAAAAACAGACCTGCTGCTTTCTCTAATTCGGAGGATCCAATAAAATTCAATCTCGGAATAATAGAAGGCGGCGAATGGGCATCTTCTCTAGCTACGCGATGTCAGATGAATCTGCGAATAGGTTTTTTCCCCGGGATTCACACAGAAGACGTAATTAAATCTATCGAGAAAAATATTACGCAAACAATTCAAAATAACCCAGAACTTTCTGATCTAAAAGTAAACCTACTTTACGGAGGATTTCAATCTCAAGGTTGTTTAGTCGATTTAGAATCCGATTTTGTAAAAACACTCTCAAAATGCCACACTTCGATTACGAATGCGGAACCAGATTTTTTTGCAAGTGCAGCCACAACAGATGCTCGCACTTTTAACCTGTATGGAGATACTCCTGCCACCTGTTACGGTCCAAAAGCCAGAAACATTCACGGAATTGACGAATGTGTTTCAATTAACAGTGTGATAAAAATTTCTCAAGTTATCGCAGTCTTTATAGCGGAATGGTGTCTGTTTAATAGATTATCAAAATGATTGTAAAAAGATTACATGTCGTGACTAACCAGGGGGTGATTAATTTTTCTCAAGCATCGCTTTGTTTTTTCCCAAAATACAAATCCGGCTCCACCATATTTTATGGGTAGCCGAGACATACTGTGATGGTACTTTTCAATTAAAAAGAATTGTTTCTGATCAAGATGTCCAGCGTCATACATATCAACAACAGCCCGACAATTTGTATAAAATTCATCACTGGTGTCATACCGGATGTGGGCACACTCATGAAAAAAAATAAAATCTGTAGCAAGCGGTAATAATTGAGCAACGTCATACATAACCCCGACATCAAAAACAATTACTGGATCTTCGTTTACCGGATATTTGATGATGGCGGCGCTTCCCCCTAAAACCGGAGGTCCCGTTCTGCCTTCGACTCTTCCAAG
>PAHB01000074.1 GCA_002704665.1 Pseudomonadota bacterium | reverse complement strand
TCGCTTAGTTTTTGTCAACGCATCTATATAACTTAGCCAAAATTGTTCAATCTTCGGATTGGTGTCTAATGCTTTCTTAAATAAAGGTAATGCGAATTCGGTTTGGTTGAAAGAAACGGCTAGTACTCCCAAGTTATGATTTGCATCCGCATGATCAGGATGGCTTGCTAGAATTGTGCGATAACATCGCTCCGCTTCCTGATGCCTGCCTTCTTGGTGCGCAGACACCCCTTGGCTTAGTGTATTAGTAATGGTTGGTTGCATTTAGTGTTAAGTTTCTCTAGAAAGAGGTAGCGTTTTGCTTAATCAATTCCCGCCCTCAGATGAGTGTTGCGTGACACCAGGGACCCTATTTCTGAGGTGTATTGCGGGCGTTCTTCTAGCAGCTTTCCAACAAGGTCTATAATTTGACTTGGTGATACGGTTATATTTTGATGCGGTTTGGTCTCGCTAACTCTTGGTCTTGGGTCGTTGAAATCGAGATAGTTTTGATCGATCTCGTAGCTGTTTGATTCTAGCCAATTGCCAGACTTAAAGCTTTCGAAGACTACTCCTCTATCGTAGCTCTCAGAACAGAAAAGGTAGACTTCTATCTCTGGGTAGTTGAGGGAGACAACATCTATTACAGCTTTCCACCAGTGGGGCTCACGTATCGTCACATGTGCATTCTCTCCATTGGGTAGCAGCGCGCCGGCGCGATAACAAGCTACATTAATGATTAGAAGTTTTTTTGCTAAACCAAAGAGATCTTTTACTACTTTCGGCACATCAGGCAGAAAAACATGCTCTAGTACATCCATACAAACCACACAATCGGCTTTTGTCTTTTGATTAAGCCCTCGCGCAGGTTCGTAAGTCGCTACCTGATCTATTAAGAAGTACTCTTTTGCCGATTCGCCAGAGTCCGGCTCAAAGTCCGCAGCCTCCCAGTCGGATCCTCCGCCTCCATAATCCAAAACGCTTTGAATATCTGGATGTAGCAATTTCGGCCGGACCATCTGTCGAAACTTTTTAAGTTCAAAACGTTCGTAGACTTCGTTATTTTCGACCATACCATTAGTGGCTGTTTGGTAGCCATTCTCGGCCATGTACTTGTAGTGTTCTATCAGTTCTTCGCCCTGATGGCTAAGCTTCAATTCAGACACGGTGTATCTCCAATTAGTTTTATTTGAGGGGGGCTTTCATTTCTGAAAAGTCGTCAAACCAAAGGTCCGCGAACTCGCTGGTTTTGCAATCATCAAAATATGGTCCCCCGAGGGTGTAATGAAATGCATTTACTTTTTTTGTTGTGTTAGAAGGATACTCGCCTACAAGATAATTCCAGCTCAAATCGATCTCACCTATTTCTTCATCATCAAGCCACTTGAACCTATGTAGGTATAGCCCCGAGCTTTCATTAACAACCCTTGGGCTAAGTGCTCGGCATAGCGGATTGTTAAAAATCATCAAACTCGACCAATTTTTTCTTTCGTATTTGGTTTGCTTTTGGTTAAGAAATTTTGATTCTGTTTTTGGCTCGTAATCGTGCTTCACTACAGACACCGCTTTGGTAGGGTCTACGCTGTCGAGCAAGTCGCAAATATCTCCTTTAAACAGGAAGTCTGAATCCAGGAATACGGAGAAACCCTCAAAATTAGATAGGTATGGCACGAGAAATCTCGAAAAAGCGAACTCTGTAGATTGGAGCTCGTGTTGCCCGCGAGTGAGTATGCTCTCAACCTTGTCAAGTCGTAATATCGACAAAGGAAAGAGTTTTTTCGCATATTTCTGAAGGGAGTGAATGCAGACATAGGTAGCGATAGGCTCACGCGCATCATACCCTACAAAAATAGTCGCTTCGCGCGGGTTTTGTCCACGACTGGAAAGTTTCTCAAGATCAAGTTGCTCACCAAAAGAGTTAGGTAGAGGAGCTCTTACATTCATGCTGGAAAACCTGGTTATTCAAAATTTCACGTTTGATTATGCGAATAGTGTGCCACTACTTGCAGGGCCCCGCCGCGCTTGGGTTCCCAGGGATTTTTATTTTTTCAGCCGGGTAAGTTTTTCCGAGCTTAGGTAATATATTTCCGGTTTACTTTGTTTTAGCGCTTCTTATTTGCTCTACTTTCACAAAAAAAAACCGCCGATGATTCGGCGGTTTTTCCTGAGTCCGAAGATAGGGTGATTACGGCCCTATCTCCGGCTGTTTACTACTATTGCAGTAGTTGCAACGCAAGCTGAGGTGCTGCGTTTGCTTGGGCGAGCATTGCGGTGCTGGCCTGAGCTAGCACCTGAGCCTTGGCGAGAGCCGCGGACTCTGTCGCAAAGTCTGCATCCACGATCCTGCTTCGAGAAGCAGAATGGTTCTCAATTGTCGTCGTGAGGTTGGAGACCGTATATTCCAGCCTATTCGACATCGCCCCGAGGTTGCCTCTGATCGTATTAACAGCTTCTAGAGCTGAATCGATCGATGCAATCGCTGCGCTGGCGCCAGTCGCGGTTGAAAGGTCAAGACCAGACCCACCGGATACCACATCACTCTTTTTGCTAAGCTCCAAGCCCAGGTTAGCAGCGAGAGTCTCCGCCGTCGTGTAGGCGTCGTCGTTGGTTGCAGTTGTGCCTAAGACCACGTCTCCACTAGTGTTTGAAAGCTCAAGGAATCCTCTGAACCTGTAAACCTCACTAGCAGCCGGTGTTGTCGTTGCTCCTGCGGCATCCAACTCATCTCCATCTTTGGCTACAGCACCGACGAACATATTTGTGGTGGCCGAGTCAGTCACCCTGATGGTAGATCCACTGTCAGATGTTATGGTCAGTTGAGTTCCTGACGATGTGAATACCAGTCCGGTGTCAGCAGTCTGATGATCATTGTTGAGAGAAGCGACTAAACTCGCCAGCGTCTGCTCTGAAGTCAAACCAGTGGTAATACCGTTGATCACAAGGGTTCCGGCGCTTGCCGCATCAGTATTAGTGTCAGTTGACATGTTCATCGCGAAAACGGCCTCGTTTTTAGCGACTGCGGTAACACCGCTCTGATCGGAAACCGCGTTGAATACTGCTGCGATGTCGGAAGCAGATATATTCGTAGCAGTCTGATTCGGTGTCGTTGCGCCCAACTTCACCCCATTAATAGTGAGTGTGTCGGTGTTTGCTAAAACAGTCTGTCCCAGCTGACCCGTCTCTACAGTGGTGCCGCCGGAATAAGAATATGAACCGTAGTTGAGTCCTAGTGCAGCCGCGGCCGAAATCCGTTCACCTACTCCGGTCGTTTGTGCGTTGGCAACCGGCTCAACGGTATCGAACATGTCTGATCTGTCTCCGCCGATAGTGATGTCGGATGAGCCGTCGACGCTCGAAAGAAAGACGTGACCGGTATTGGCAGACGCTGCAAAGCCAGTATTCACGAGATGGGATGTACCACTAAATGTAACTGTACGCCCTAAAGCATCAAAATAATCAAGACCGCCTCTGGCGTTGAGCGACACCGATATGTCCTCATCGAGTCCATCCAACGCCAGTGCTAAATCAGCCATGCTTGTCGTTGCTCGCACTTCAAAGCCTTGAGCCGTAAAACCGGCGAAGGTAAGCACCAAGTCGGTCGTTACGCCCGTGCCAGAATCCCCAGAGAAACTTGTCGAAGCGGTTGCTACTACCCCGTGCTGATCGGAATTCGAGTTAATAGCCGTCGCGGTGCCTATAGCCGTCGCTGTGCTATAAGTTCTTGCTATTTGAGCGCCGTCAGCACCGACGACAGTAGAGCTAGTCATCGACGTCGAATCCGCAGCCAAAGTAACCCCGTTAATTAATACATCATCGTACTCAAGGGTCGCGAGGCCCTGCACTTTGCCCCCAACTATTAAACCGCTAGAAGACGCAGATCCGGAACCAAGTCCCAAATCAGAAGACTTTGCAGAGTCAATAGAAAAAGAAACGTGTTGGCTAGAGCGGTCACCGATTTGAAACGCTAAATTGCTTGCCGAACCATCTAAGATGTTCGAATTGTTGTACTGAGTACTGGTCGCAATCCGATCTATCTCTGCGGTCAAAGCAGTGACTTCGTTAGTAATAGCTGTTCGGTCGGACGTCGTTAGCGTCGAATTCGAAGCCTGCAAGGCCAGCTCTCTTATCCGTTGCAGAATGTCCGTCGTTTCTTGAAGGCCAGATTCAGCGGTTGCAGATAAGGATAGCGCTTCGTTCGCGTTTCTTACTGCTTGGCCCAAGCCTTTAATTTGTGAGGTAAAGCCCTCTGCGATCGCCATTCCAGCAGCATCATCAGCAGCGCTGTTGATTCTCTGACCTGTGGAGAGTCTCTCCATGGCAGTTTGTTGCATCTTTTGTGATTCACCCAAAGCTCTTTGAGCTGTGAGCGAAGCAATGTTGGAATTGATAACCATAGCCATTTCTGGACTCCTTTGATTACTTCTAGTTAATTTAAGGTCGGCGATTGCGTCGACCCCCGCGTTACCGTTTTACCGGTGACAAAGCGTAAGTCGGGCTATGGGTGAATTACTTTAGGAAAGCTTTAATTTGATGCGGTTTTTAGCAAAAACCGGCAAGGCTTTGCCGAAATAGGCTCATTACAGGAAATTTTCGTCAGGCATCGTTGGCGAGTTTTTTCGTTTTATTTGCCTTTCGCTCGCGAATCGCCTTGATGATTAGAACTATGAATACTGCCAACAGGGTTGCGATTGTCGCGTTTTCTAATGTAACAGCATTCAAGATATACCACGCTAGGGGATCGTTGAATTTACTCACAAGCAACAAGAGTAGTACTGGGACTGAAACAATCAGAACAGATCTTCGTATTACGCGACAAATAGAACAAGGGCGATTGTTATGAGTTTTAAACATCTCTATTGTTGAAGGGCAGGTTTTCAAAGCTGCTCTTGAGGCTTTCTTTAGTCGTATTCATTTCATCTATTAATCTTTGCATTGTTAAGAATTGCTGAGTATAGCGTGCCTCGACCTTAGCCAAACGTTCTTCCAAGTCAGCCAAGTCCTGTTGATACTCTAATATATTTTCCGACAGAAGGGTGGGTTGAGTCGTCAAATATCCCGTAGTCGCGGTAAGTTCCTTGACTAACATGGAAAGGTCACCGGCTATACCTCTATTTGCCACCCCGATCTCAGAATCTTGGTTAGTATCTGCACTAAACAATGTGACAATGTCCGCAAAATTATTCGCTAGCGCACTATCCAGTTCGGTCTGATTAACTTCCAATTCGCCGGTTTGAGTTATCGAGATTCCCATGTCGGAGAGACGTTCAATTTCGCTGCCGGGGCTAGACGAGGCGTCCAAAACAATATCCCTGATGTCTCGGTTGATTTGACGAACTATTGAATTTCCTCTCAATGCGCCCGAGTCTGCAGAACTTGTTAAGGATCGAAGTTGTCCGTTTACATCGTTAAAAGTCGCGACGAAAGCTTCGATAGTAGCCTTGATAGTAGCGGTATCCCGAGTTACGCCAACCGTTGCAGCACCAGTCGTTGCGCCTGCGATGCTGATGGTTGCTCCTGCGATAATGTCATCGATCGTATTGGAAGCCCGCTCATACGTGATGCCGTTCACCGAGATGTCAGCATTAGCGGCAGCAAATCCAGTGGGAATGGTGAAGTTAAGTTCTGATACAGATTCAGATATGGAGAAAGCGTTCTCGATGCCGGTTCCACCCGTAAGTTGGAGGGTATAGTTTGTGCCTGTTGTGTCGAGAGCAACCACCTCTGCCGTGATCCCAATATCCGCCTCGTTTATCGCTGTCGCTACGCCTGTGGGCGTGGCCGTGCTTACAGAAACTGTTTTTGTCGTTTGCGTATTGGTCCCCAGGGTGAAAGTCATATCAAAGGCATTTCCACCGTTTATGGTTTGAGTCATGCTCGTGAACCCTACGACAGGACCGGATGTGCTAGCATCCAGAGTGCTTGAGGTCTGCGCCTTTGCTGGGCTAGTTACTTTTATGGAGTGTGTCGCTGAGGATGCCGAAGTGCTTGCTTCAAAAGTAAAAGCCGTCGATTGGCTATTATTTACTGAATAATTGTTGAAGTCGGTAGCGTCATTAAGCTCGATCGCTGCCAGCCTCATTTCAGATACTTTTGACACGAGAGTGGCGAAACCACCGATTTCTGCCTCGGTATCAGATATCCGATTATCTATAATAGATTTTTTGCCTGCACGTTCTGCCTCTACCAAAGCAGTAACGAGGTCTTTCGTATTAAAACCCGCGCCCGCGCCTAGTGCGTCGATATAGTCAATTGCCATGCTATTTTTCGCTTTAAACTTCCGGGATCAGAATGCAATATAGATGCCAGGAGTGTAAAAATGATGGTGGGGTTTTAAAAGTTCGACTAGCTTCAAACAACAATTGTCTGCGGAAGCAAAATCACTAATCGATTTACAATAACCGCGGTTCATGATGCTGAACCAAAGATACCTAACTTATGGGCGAATAAATTTGTTGCGAGAAAAAGTTCGGAATTCTCGCCGCTGTCCCAAAATCAATACTTTGCTGGTTGAATTCTTGATAGTACAGTATCTCCTAGGCGGGGCTTTCCGTAACAAATTTGTCCAATGAGGTTATCCAAGTAGAGGTTACCATTTAGAAGTTGTGGACGGAAATCAAAGCATTGTAGGTAATAGTCCAGAGACGCAAAAAATAAGGGCGTTGATAAATTCTTTTGCCCCCAGTAATGCGTCTGTAATGATTACAGGCGAAAGTGGTTGCGGCAAAGAACTATATGCAAGAGAAATTCACGACCAGTCCCCCCGGGCGAACCAGCCTTTCGTCGCGATAAATTGTGGTGCAATTCCAGCAGAGCTTCTTGAAAGCCAATTATTTGGTCATAAAAAGGGCTCCTTTACTGGGGCCGTGGCGGACTATAAAGGGAAATTTCAAGAGGCACACAAAGGGAGCATATTTCTTGACGAAATTGGCGATATGCCGACAGATATGCAAGTCAAACTCCTGCGGGTACTCCAGGAACGAAATATCACTCCAATTGGCTCGAATCAATTGATTGATATTGATGTACGAGTGATATCAGCGACCCACAGAGATCTGCAAGTGGAGATGGAGGAAAAAAGATTTCGCGAGGATTTGTACTTTCGTTTAAATATTCTTCCTGTGCACCTGCCATCGCTTCGAGAGAGGGCATCTGAAATTCCCGACCTTGCGAGGCACTTTGCGACGATGTTTGCACCCCCTATGAAGGTTCCAATAACCCTGTCCACTTCGCTCTTGCAACTTTTCAAAAGTTTCGATTGGCCAGGAAATATCCGTGAACTCTCCAACACAGTGCAGCGTCTGTCAGTATTATACGCAGGTCAGCGCCTAGATTTAGATGGAATAGACGCGTCGATGTTACCGTCTGGCATGGTGAATTCCGTTGGAGATGATGGGTCTCAAAAAGACACAGAACAGCAACATGACCTTATTTCCAAGTCTACTGACGATCGTTTGGAACCGTCTAATGTCGACGCAGAAACTGAAGAATTAATCCTGTTAGCTCAGGGTTTGGATTTGACTCCCGATGAAAGGCCTTCGCTGAAGGCTAGTTTGAGCTCTTTGGAGCAGAATCTCATAAAAAAAGCGCTTGATGAGGCGGACGGAAACGTTAGCCGCTGCGCCAAGCTACTCAAAATTCAGCGCACAACGTTAATAGAAAGAATAAAGAAGTACGAACTCGGTTTTTGATCGAAAGAAACCAATGTTCTAATGTGTCGCATCTTTTCCTAGGGATGATACAACCCAGATAAGTTATCTGTCGTTGGTGTCGAAAAACAGACATTGCGCCAGAATGCGATGGGAGCCAGGCCAAAATTTCTTGCAAATGAAATTTAACTTATTGAAAAATATAGATAAAAAATTTGGCACCTTATTTGCTTAACAAGAACGGCACAACAATAGTAAACACTCATGATTGAACAACAACCTATACCACTATACTGGGATTCCTCTTCAAGCATTGATGAAAAAACGCTTGCAGGAATGAGAGCAAGTGGATTTAAACCAATTCCTATATCACTCGCGGATCTCGCAGAACTGGCAGATAATCCATTGAAAGCAAGTTCGAGTAAATTTTCGAGCGTGGTCTGTGTTAACACATCTAAGAAACAACAGCTATCCGAAGCCCTAATTCAGAAGCTAAAAGATTCGATAGGGCCGAAAGCGTATCTGATTCTACGAGTTGAAAGGGAAGATCTGGAGTCAGCGATAGCCGGGATTAGAGGTGGCGCAGATGACGTGATTCGTTCGGATGCAGATATTTCTAGCTGGCAACAAATTGCTGCTTCCGCCCGAATGCGGCTCTTGAAATTCGAATCTTATGTGTTCGTAGACGAATTGAGTCAGAACTTACTTGCCATGGTCGAGCGAGTGGGGGCGTCCGATGTAACTGCATTGCTGCAGGGTCCCACCGGCTCAGGTAAGGAAGTATTAGCGCGATTAGTTCATGATTTTTCCTCTCGTCGAGATGGGCCATTCATCGCGGTGAATTGCGCAGCTCTCCCGGAATCCCTCGCAGAGAGCCTCCTCTTCGGTCATGTTAAAGGGTCTTTTACCGGCGCCACGAAGGACACGGAAGGATTTTTTCGTCAAGCCGACGGTGGTACTCTTTTTTTAGATGAGGTTGGAGAGTTACAGCCGCTTCTGCAGGCGAAGCTTCTGCGAGTAGTTCAAGAACGTGAAGTGCTCGCGGTAGGTGCATCTAGAACAAAGAATATCGATGTGAGGATAGTTTCCGCTACTAATAGAGATCTCAGGCACCTATCTAGTATCAGAGAATTCAGGGAAGACCTCTATTTTCGATTGAGCACCTTCCGTATAAACGTACCAAGTTTAACAGCGAGACCTGACGATATTTTGCCCCTGGCAAATTACTTTATAGTCAAGCATTCACGAGAAAATCAGAGGCTGCAATTCGCACCAAAGGCTCTATCGCGTTTGATTGCATATGGTTGGCCTGGCAACGTGCGGGAGCTAGAGAACGTAGTGCAGAGGGCAATCGTCCTGGCGAGGGACAACACCATTGACGCAGAGCATCTCATTTTTGATGAAGTGTCGTCTATACCTCAGCCACTCGACCTCGCTGATGAGGCTCAGCTCCTTATCCCCTCGGAACAAACCGGAACCTCTACAGATAAAAAAAGTGTCGGGCTGCAGGATACAGTTGAAGCGAATGAATTCCGAATAATTGCAGAAATAATAAAAAGCGCTGGAACTAAACAGGAGGCTGCAAAATTACTGGGTATCAGTGACAGAACTCTGCGATACAAATTGGCTAAGATGCGGGACCGAGGCGTGTTGCCTCAAAGAGCTGTAGGTTAGGGGACAACTTATGCTCGAAGGAATTTATCAAAATCAAGTGACCTCTCTTCTTGAACAGATAAGAGAATCTCAAAACCGCTCTGAATTGGTAAAAGCCGACGCGATCGATGGCGTCTTAGACAAGGCTAGAGCGCGCGAAGGATTTGGTCAGTATATCGAAAAGGCGGTGAGATCTGTAAACGAAACGCAAATGGCCTCGGCAGATATGCGAGACGCATATGAGAGAGGAGAAGATATACCTTTGACTGACGTGATTTTAGCTATGCAAAAATCTTCTCTTGCCTTTGAGGCCACACTTCAAGTCAGAAATAAGCTATTAAAGGCTTATGAAGACGTTAAAAACATGCCGGTTTAGGAATGCTCTAAGGAAAGACTATGGCCGAAAGTGCCCTTGAAACAAATTCGCAAGCTCTGGCGCCCGCTCGGGCTCAGGATACTACTAGAATTTCTCAGCCGCAAAGCGGAAGGAGTTTACCTTCCCAGACAGTTTCCGGGGAGACAGTGCCTATCATTCGCACGATACTTGAGCAACCGGGTGTTCAGAAAACTTTGCCGGCAATCGTTGTCTTATTTGGGTTGGCAACACTCGCATTCATATATAGCTATGTTTCCGCGCCTGCGGCGCGGCCGATATTCCCTGACCTTACTGAGTCAGACAGGCAGGTGGCCTATGACGCTTTACTTACAGCGGGAAACTTCGGTGCATATTTGGACCAAAACACGGGACAATTGATGGTGCCCGAAAACGAGTATTTCGATGCGAAGCTGTTTCTTGCGTCTCAAAATATCCCGAGGAGCGCCAGCTCGGGGGGGTTTGAGGAGCTATTAGCGAACGACTCCATGACGCGCTCGAGAAGTATGGAGGCAGCTCAACTTAAGGAATTTGATGAAAGAGAGCTGAAAGAAACGATTGAGGCAATTTATTCCATAAAAAGTGCGAGGGTGCAGATCGCAAGACCCCAGCAAAGCGTTTTTGTTCGTGATAAAGAGCCCGCAAAGGCTTCGGTTTATGTCGAGCCCTACGGCGGAAGGATAATTAGTCCCTCCAATATTCAGGCGATCGTCCATCTAGTCTCCTCAAGTGTTCCATTCTTGCCACCGGAAAATGTTGCAGTAATAAGTAACAGTGGAATGCTGCTCACCGCGAAATTGGATGAGAATTCCTCCTTGCAAGCTGCCTCCAAACAAATCGAGCAAAAGCAGTCAATGGAGGCGGATTATCGGAATCGCATAGAGCAAATAATGAGCAGATTTGTCGGCTTTGATAAGGTCCGCTCAGAAGTCGATATTGCGCTAAATTTCACACAAGTAGAGACGACCTATGAAGATTTTGATAAAGAAGGCACCGGGGGCCTGACGCGCTCGGAAATCGTGAACATTGATGAGCAGGAATCTGTTAGCGGGGACAGTGGTCCCCCCGCTGGAACCTTCGTGCAAGCTCCTGAGCTGACGGACGAGTCTGAGGGCGAAAACAGTAAACAATTGAGTTCCTCAACCACCAAGAACTACGAACTTGACCGTGAAATACGCTACGTAAAAAGCCAAATTGGTGTCATTGATCGACTGACTGTTTCAGTGGCATTTGACCGCAATGAATTTCTAAGAACCAATGGATCGCCCCTTGCAGATGGCTCTATGCCCACTGAACTAACGGGCCAGCAACTCTCGAACTTAGAAAGCCTGATAAAGAGTGCTATTGGGTTTGATGAAATCAGAGGAGATGTTGTGACGTTGGTTCCTATGGTATTTTTTCAGCCTGAGTTAGAAGAACCAGAACCAGAGACTTTTTGGGATGCGGCGGAAGGATGGTTCAACGACCCGACGATCAGATACCTCCTACAAATGACAATCGCATCGATATTGGTAATTTTGGCTCTCTTTGCTCTCGTGAGGCCGGCACTCAAGTTTTATATGACCGGAGCTGGCTCAAGAGCATCCTCCGTAGGCTCGGGAATATCTGGTGAACTTTCTCCACAGGAGGTGGCTTTATTGCGTCAAGGAGATGCGGGAGCGTTGCAGGATATTAAAACAAAACTTATGCCGAAGAGATCCTCAATACCTGAAGATATGCTTGATACCGCCAACACCTACGACGAGAAAATCGCGTTAATGAAAATGATTTCAGCCGATGATCCGGGCCGAGTTGCTAATCTAGTAAAACGAATGTTGAACGCATAAAGGTCGGTCGGAGAAAAAAATTGGCGAAGAAGAATAAAGAAGAGATCGAAGCGAAACCAAAAGAGCCAACCGCTTTAGAAAAGGAGCTTGCTGGTTTTGATTCCGTCAAGAAGGTTGCGCTGCTAATGCGTGTTCTTGGAGAGCAACAGGCTTCCGAGATAATAAGCCTTCTTAATAGAGAAGAAGTTGAGAAATTGGGATCAGCAATGGTCGAAGTGGGAGATGTTACCCAGTCCGCCGTGGATGGAGTTCTCGATGATGTCATTGCCCAATTGAGGGGCCAGACCAATTTAGGTCTCGGCTCCAAGGACTATGTAGAGGGAGTGCTTAAGAGAGCCCTTGGCCCTGAGAAATCAGCCTCCGTGCTGAGTCGGATTCTACCCTCCGCGTCTAGTAAAGGCTTGGAAATCTTAGCTTGGATGACGCCTCAGAATATCTTCGAACTGATTGGCGATGAACATCCTCAGGTTATAGCAATTATCCTCTCTGTTTTGGATGAGGAAACCGCCGTGGAGGTACTCGAATTTTTGTCTAAAGATATGAGAGCCGATGTAATGACTAGGGTGGCAAGTTTAGACACAGTTCAACCTGGAGCCATTTCAGAGCTAGAGAGCGTAGTTCAACGGCAATTCGACTCGAATATCACTGCCCAAGCTGCTCCGATGGTAGGAGGGGTTAAGGCTGCAGCAAATATCCTTAATAGAGCTAGTCTTGACTTGAGCAATGAAGTTTTTGCTGGGATTAGCGCGCAGAGTGAAGAACTTACAGACGAGATTCAGCAGAACATGTTCGAATTTGAAGACTTTCTGAAAACGTCTAGTCGTGACATGCAGACCTTAGGCCAAGCAATAGATCAAGAAGAGTTAAAAGTAGCCTTTAGGGGTTGTTCTGACGCTGTCATGAATCATTTTCTCGATAATGTTTCCGAAAGAGTTGCCGAATTGATTAGGGACGATATGGAAGTATCAACCCCAAAGCCGGTATCTGAAGTTATGGAGGCTCGAAAGAACATTATCTCTCAGGCGAGAAAGCTGCAGGATGCAGGAGAGATTATCATGGCAGCGGGCGATAGCTCTGATTATATTTAAAGGGAATAAAGCTGAAATGTCGACTGAATGGTCCTTAGATCGAAGATTTAGAAATACGAAAATCCTTCAAAAAGTAGAGGATGATTTTGTACCTTTTAGTGCGAACATGCCCCCGGACGGATCCTTCGAGTCTCGACCCGATGAAAGAGTTTCGACTGAAGAATCAGTTTTACATCCGCAGGAGGACGATAGCCTTTATTCTAACGAAGAATACGCAAAGGCTCTAGAGGAAGCGAAATTGGTGGCATATGACTCGGCTGAGAAAAAGATTCGGGATGAATTTTCTGAGAAGCATATTCAGCTTGAAGCGGAGCTTAGAAAGGACTTTGATAAGTTTCTTGCAGGACTTATGGAGCACGTTCTTGAAAAAGAGCCATTACTTGAGGCTGTACGGCAGTTAAGCCTTGGGCTAGCCGAAGAAATAGCGATGCACGCTTTCTCTGGGGAAAGCTTCCAATACGAAAAGGTTCTAGAGCGAACTCTAGAAAATATGGAGGTGAAAGTCCTAGAAAATTTGGAGTTCTCGGTCTCGGAGGCTTGGGGGGATCGAATCGCGAAAAATGGCTTGAAAAATATTTTTTCTGATCGAATTGTCAAAGTGGATGATCGATTGAGGGACGGTGACGTAGTGCTCCGATCAAACGAAGAGATAATCTCTAACTTAGTGTCTGAAAGAGTCGACGATATTAAAAAACAGCTTGCCGAACTTCGATTCGATGACGTGAACAGTAGCGAAGTAAATTTTGGTTTGGGCGAGCATGATACTGACAATGCTTTTCCGCTGGTCTCTGAAATGGACGATGAGGTAGAAGCCAGACCGCATGAGGATCCTTCGAATTATTCGGAAGCCGAACCCTCTCATGAGGGAGAGATCGGTGAAAATGAAACTTAGGCCATTCAGTAACGAAGAACACTCCGCTTATATCTTAGAAAAGATTCGTAGTCCAAAGCCGCGCAAGATGGGTATTTTGTCCAAAATAGTAGGTCTAACTTTTGAGGCAACCGGGTTATCCGCGCCCGTTGGTTCAATTTGCTGCGTGCAAACGGACGCGGGAAAGTTCATAAAATGTGAAGTTGTGGGCTTTGATGCGAACAAATTGTTTCTTATGCCGCTCGCTCCTTCCACTGGGCTCCGGGCTGGAGCGAAGGTTTTCATCTCCTCCGACTCCGATAGCGCCGTTATTGGTGAGAATCTGATGGGTCGTGTGGTCAATGCGGTGGGAGAGCCAATAGATGGATTAGAGCCAGAGATTTTAGGAACGGAACGCTCATTAACGAGTAGGGCTATAAACCCAATGGATAGAATGCCAATCCAACGAAAGCTCGATGTTGGGGTGAAATCAATAAACTCTTTACTAACTATTGGCTGTGGTCAGAGGATCGGCTTGGTGGCGGGATCTGGCGTTGGGAAAAGTGTGCTGTTGGGAATGTTGACGAAGTTTACAAAAGCTGATGTTGTCGTTATCGGATTGATCGGAGAGCGAGGTCGAGAGGTTAAAGAATTTATCGAAACGATCTTAGGGAATGAAGGCCTTAAAAAATCGGTTGTCGTTGCTGCGCCTGCCGATGAGTCTCCTCTGTTGAGACTGAGAGCTACACAGCTCGCTCACTCGTATTCCGAATATTTTAGAGAGATGGGCAAGGATGTGTTGTTATTAGTCGACAGCTTGTCACGACTCGCGCACGCGCAGAGGGAGATTGGCTTAGCGATAGGGGAACCGCCGACGACGAAAGGTTACCCACCCTCAGTATTCAGTTTGATACCGAAACTCATTGAGAGGGCTGGAACAGGGAAGATCGGCCAAGGCACCGTGACAGCTATCTATACCCTTTTGGCAGAAGGAGATGACCTGAACGATCCTATCGTAGATTTAGCACGGGCGTCTCTAGATGGGCAGGTAATTCTAGCAAGGGCATTAGCTGACGCTGCTCATTATCCTGCAATAGATCTAACGGGTTCGATTTCTCGATTGATGCCGCTCATTTGTTCCAAAGACGAAGTCGAAAGAGCCAATCGGTTTCGTAGGCTCTGGACGATATACAATCAAAGTGAGGATCTGATCAGTGTTGGGGCTTATGAAGATGGTTCAAATGCAGAACTGGATTTAGCAATTAAAATGAGACCTCAGCTCTGTTCTTTTCTCCAGCAAAGCATGGATGAAGAGTTCAGTTTCTCCAATACAGCAGTCGCATTGAAAGACTGCCTGGATTAATGCTGATATGAATAACAACTTGAAGGTTTGGAAACTGCTGCTGGCGAGATCTGAAGAAGATTTATCTGAGGCTCAAAGGATGCTATCGCGAGCACAACAAGAATGGAGCCAGATTGCCGAGCAAAGGGAAAAACTTTTCCGCATTAGGGTGGAATATTTGAAGCAATTAAGTGATGGAGATGGAGTAATTGGGCCAAGCGATCGGTTACTTTTATTTCGCAATTTTATTGTTCACCTTGATCAAACTATTTCTGTCGTTGAAAAAAAGCTGTCCGATGCGACGAAGACCAAGGCAAGCTTCAAAGCTAAATATGATAGGCAACTCAGGGTATGTAGGAAGTACGAGGCGCTTCGTGATCGCGCGATTAGCCATCTGCAAAAAGAGCTTGAAACGAAAGAGAACAAGGAGCGAGACCTCTATAACTTATCCAGATTTAACGCGAATCGCTAAAGGATCTTGCCGAGCCAATTCCTGTGGCACGTAATTTGCTCAAGGAAAGCAGAAATTACACGCTCATTTTACGGGTTGACTTATGGTGGACTTCAAACAAACGCTTGGCGTTGAAAATTCTGTTGACAAGGCAGGCAAAGATCGGTCGTTGCGAGTTACCGAAAGCACTAAGTCAAGTGCGTCGAATTTCGCGAGGTATTTGGAGGATGGTGGGGCCCCAGCTTCGCAAAAAAAGCTTGAGGGACGCTTAAAGTCAAGTACATCCCCTGAAGAAAAAACACAAGATAGCTCCTTGGCGTTACATAGCAGGAGTCTGGAGATTGGCCGCGTAATTTTCACCAGCTCTAACGTCACGTCTCGGGACCTTGATGGGAACCTTATTTCCCTAAATAGGAGTCTAGACAGCAATCCGAGCGAAACAATTAGTCAGTTTTATGAAACAAATGAGCAGACGCAGCTTTCGTTAGCTGAGTACATGCGAGAGACTATGGTTGGTAACCTAGCAACGCGTGTTGGGGCGAAAAACACCCAAACTTTTGTCGAGCAAACGGCGAGCTCCTTGAGAAATCCCGTTAACCCCGAAATACCGGCCCCGCTGCCAGATAAATCAACAGAGATTAATTGGTCGAGAGAGAGGGGTGGAAGGCTTTTGTCTAGATCAGATGGCTTGGAATTTGTTGGTGAGAACGGCGATTCGAGGGACTCTCGCTTGGGCGCACCAAAGGAGTTGCTTGGCTCCAGTCATCCAAATTCCACCGAGCTAAGAACCATCAAATTAAACGATTTTGTGCAAGCTACTGAACGAACGAGTGGTGATTCCGATTTCGCTGGACACAACGGAGGCCAGAGATCTGGTGACGGGTCCTCGCAGGAATTGAAAGACGAGGTAATGTCCCGCGAGAACGGGCTCTCTGATGACGAAGGAGAGGATGAGCGTGATAACTGGAGAAATCGACTCGCCGACTTGGTGCAAGAAAAGGTGTCGATTGCCCTGAAGGAAGGATTTTGGTCAGTGAAATTGAATCTGCGTTCTTTAGGTTTCGACTCCGTGAATGTCGTCCTATATTCCGAATATGGTGAAATGCGCGGGGAGATCTATTCCACTGATCCGCAGATTAGAAAATTATTAAATGCTTCACTGCAAAAGCTGCAGGACGAGTTATCAAGTGTCCTCTCTAGCGAGAATTACCTGGCGATTGATATAAAGATTGTAACCAAGCCCTCCAACCGATTTACTCAAGACCCTAGCAATTTGCGCGAGATTGACATCAACGCTTCGGAAATTCTTGCTTCCATGGCAAATAGGCCCAAATTGGATGATGGACTCGACGTTTTTGTGTAGTGTGTTGGAGAAGTCTAAAGGAGTTTTGAAATGGTGGAATTTAAAAAGCTGCACTCAGTGGCCCTTGTTTGCGCGATAATTGCCCTCGCAGCATGTGAAGAGGTCGACCCCAACGCGTTAGTAATGTGTCCAGATTTCGATCCTACGAAAAAGTACGATAAGGCTTCCGATTCGAAGGAGCATTTGCTGTTCGACACCTGTATACCTAATGACTATGGCCAACCGTTCTATCATGAATTGTCTGAGCCGCTGATCGTCAAACTCGTAGATTCTCGAAAATTTTTACAGCTAAAGTTTTCGCTGTTAACCAAGCATGATTTTATGGCTCAAAGGCGAGTGGCAAAACATGAAAGAGCTCTTAGGGCGGCTTTTAATGAACGTATGCTTAGTATCTCAGAGGATGATATAAATGCTGAGGGATTTAGAGGTCAACTGGCAGAGGATCTGATTAAGCTCGCTAATGAATCGATAGTTAAAGCCGAAGTGGAAAGGTTTCCAGAGATTGTAAAGGATGTTTTAATCACCAGCTTCATAGTCGAGTGATCATACATGGCTGATGGAGAAAGACTACTCAGTGACGAAGAGATGGAAGCTATTGGAGAAGTCGTCGCCTCCGGGGAGCTCGGTGAAGGGTACAACGTTGGTTTGGAAACGACCCCATTTGAATTGGCATCAGACCAAAATCGCCGAACTTTCGATACTGCCTTCCTCGATCAAGTTAACGAGAGACTGCAACGTTTCTTGAAACTGAATATACGTAACGAGCTTAATTATCTCATTGATCTGAAAGCCCAGCCTGTTGAGATTTGCCAGTATAAAAAATTATTAGAGACAGCGAAAAATCCGGCTATTTTCAATGTTACTCGAATATCACCGTTAAAAGAGGAATGCTTGGTGTTATTTGATTCAGGGGTGATTTTCAGTTGCGTAGATGCATGGTTTGGCGGGGGGCAGAAATCGACGCCCGTAGAATCAGCGACGAGGCATTTCAGCGCAACAGAAGATTTGGTGGCAAAAAAAATGAGGATAGCTTTATACTCCGCATTGATCGAGGCATGGGCGCCGGCTTTAGAAGTGCAATGTGAATTGCAGCGGTCAGAAACTGACTCAGAACTGCTTGAATTGTTTGGACCAGAAGATTTGATCCTTGTTAATCGCTTTTTGTTTGGTGGTGAAGACAATGCTTTAGGAAAGATAGAGATCGTATACCCTTTAGAGAGTGTAAAGCTCGCGCGAGGTTCTATCGTTGAGCGTACGGAGAGACCGACACAAAAAAACCGCCTGGAAAAAATCTGGTCCAGGAAATTGGAAGAGGCGGTCGGAGAAGTGCCATTCGAAGTGGTAGTGGAGGCGGGGAAAGTCCCAGTCTTCTTGGGGGACCTAGAACGTTTGCAAGTTGGAGATATGATTCCCTTGAAAGATCTTGAGAGCTCGGAGCTCAAAGTGAATGGATTAACCTTGTTTAAAGTGGAAATAGGAAGTCGAGGCGGGAATACTGCAATAAAAGTTCTAGAACGAACAAATCAAGAGAGCGTCGCATGAACGAAGAGGCGGAGAAAGCGGAAAACGAAAACGATGATGAGGTTACAAATGATGCCAAAGCCCCCGAGGGTGAGGGAATCGATCAGGAATTAATTCAGTCTATCCCAGTAACAGTCACTGCAGAGTTAGGAAGGACGAAGATAAAGTTAAGAGATCTTCTTCGGCTAGCTCAAGGAAGCGTGCTCGAGCTCGATACTGCGGCTGGTGAAATGCTAGATCTCAAAGTTAACAACACGGTCATAGCGAAAGGAGAGGTGGTAAATGTTGGAGATCATTTAGGCCTTAGCATAATTGAAATTATTAGTCCCATGGATAGAATTAAATCTGCGTAGAAATGGACTCCTTTGACCCGGTTTTTAGTTTGGTTGCGTTCGTCTCGGTACTGATATTGATTTTGGCATTGGGTTGGTTCTTGAAAAATAAAACATCCCTTGGTGAATACGCCGGAGAGAGACCTAGCTTCATGCTACAAGGAACCTATCGACTGGATACAAAGAATAAGCTGTGCGTCTTTAAGGTGGATGGCGCTAAATTTTATGTGATGATCGGCCCGTCCTCGATTTGCTTGATTCACAAATCTGGCTCTATCGATGAGAAAAGTCTCTCAGGAGGTGGAGGTGCATTGCAAGACCCAGTATTCGCAGAGAGCCTGCGTCAAGCTGTGAGGCCCCAAAACAGTGAAGAGGTCATTTCTTCTGCAACAAAATAGCTAGCTTGTCGCGAACCTTTTTCGTGTCAGATGTTCCTAGCCAGACAGGAATTTGGTTGAATACGCTAGTAAGTTGTTTCAAATCGCACGCTACCGCATTCTTTTCGAGCCATGATAGAAAATTTCTCTCTCTTGTTACGGGGTCATGAGTAGATAGTGTGTTTACCTGAAGGACACCTAATTTGCATTCCGGTTGGGCTATTTTTTTTGGCTGGATCAAAGGTAATATTTCGATCGGCGTTGTCTTGTCTGGTAATCTCTTCAGGGTCGGTTTGGATAGCACCGTTTTATTTTCTGTGGCGCTTGGCTCGATTGCACCTTCTCCTTGACCAGGAGGTAGCATCTTTCTAGTTGAGGCTGCAAAAATATCTACCTGATCCTTAATCCTATCGAGATATTCCAAGGCTACACCCGGAATAGTTTTGGATTGGCTTAGGCGTGTTGGTCCGACGCGATACGCGGATGCAGCCAGGTCCTTATCATTTTCGTGCCGGTCGAGAAGTTCTCTAAGGTACTTTCCGCCCAGCTCTATGTTGAAGCAAGGTTGGAAAAGAGACTCTCTCGATATTGCGCCGAGATGTTTAGCGGTTAAGGGCCATTTTATTTGCATCAAGCCCAACGCATTGGATTTGGATATTGCTTTTGGATTCAGGCTACTTTCGACGATTGAAATAGCGGTTAGCCACTCGGGATCGAGCCTATATTTTTTGGCAACCTTTTCAAAACATTCAAAATAGGGAAGGTTTTCACGTGACGATCCATAAGCGTTCATTGCGATTGTGTAGAATAAAAAACAAGTTATATGTTTGAGTTTCCACGTTCTCAATTTCGTCGAATTCTCGTCAATTGTCATAGGTTATCGTGAAAAATTGGCAAGTCTTAAACGTTAAGCTGCTGAAAAATATACAGATATGAGCATTGGCATCTATTTTGCTTTAACTGGCTCGACGTAGATAGATTAAGTTTTCGCGATGTTTGCTAGTTACGAGAGAACAAGTTTCCTCTGTTCCAAAAGCTTCCGAGGCAATTGGAAATGGCTCATTACCTTTGGGTTAATATTATTAGGTTCTCCACTCGAAGCCAACTCCGCGTCCATACCTGCGTTAAGCATTTTAGAGGTAAGCGACGACGGATCTGAATACAGTTTAACATTGCAGCTGCTGCTGCTCATGAGCGTCCTCAGTTTGCTCCCTTCAATTTTGATACTTATGACTTCGTTTACGCGAATTATTATAGTCCTATCTTTACTACGACAGGCGTTGGGGACTGCCCAGACGCCTCCCAACCAGGTTTTGATAGGAATCGCGCTGTTCCTCTCTTTATTTGTGATGAAACCAGTTGTTGAAGAAGTCTATGAAAATGCCTTTGTACCCCTGCAAGACGGAGCAATTTCGTTCGAGAAAGGTTTGGAGTTAGCTAGAGAGCCCCTTCAAGAATTTATGGTGGCTCAGACCAGAGAGAAGGACATTTTGATGTTCATGGAAATGGCTGATGAAGAGTCAGTGGATAGCCTTGGAGAAATACCTCTCACGGTTTTGATGCCGGCCTTCATTACCTCGGAGCTCAAAACTGCGTTCACCATTGGATTCTTAATTTATATCCCTTTCATAGTTATCGATCTAGTGGTAGCAAGCGTCTTAATGTCGATGGGAATGATGATGCTCTCGCCAATGATGATCTCATTACCATTCAAATTGCTTTTGTTCGTACTCGTGGATGGCTGGGGTCTAATTACGAGTTCACTGGTGAGTACGTTTTTCTAGAGATTTAGATATGGATAGCTCAATCGTAATGGACATCGCTATCGAATCATTGGTCGTAACGATAAAGGTTGCCTTACCGGTTTTAGCAGGAGCTCTTTCAGCCGGGGTGGTAGTTGGGGTTCTGCAGGCTGCGACGTCGATACAAGAAATGACATTGAGCTTTATTCCAAAACTCGCAGTCATGGCCATCATGTTAGCGCTTTTTGGGGAGTGGCAGTTAAATGTCCTAATGGAATTTTTCGACGCGATTTTCGAGCGTGTTCGAAATTTAGAGGCCTAATTAGCCATGAAATACTTGATGGTGGAGTTATTAGACTTGTCGCAGCAATTCTTGTGGCCCTTCGTTCGCGTTTCATCTTTATTTTTGACGGCGCCTATTTTTGGCGCGAGTGCTTTAAATCTTCGCGCTCGCGTTGCGATTGGCGCTGTAGTGACGGCGCTAATTTTCCCCCAGATAGAGGTCCCAGTCATCGATCCTTTTACTTTTTCAGGTCTGTCCTACATGTTCAATGAGGTTGTGGTTGGGGCAATGATGGGACTTGTGTTGCAGATTGTTGCTGCTGCAATCATCTTGTCCGGCCAGATTATTGCCGGCGGCATGGGTCTTGGTATGGCTAATATGATCGATCCAAACTTGGGAAACATCCCCACGTTATCAAATTTCTTCCTTGTGCTGGGATTGTTGGTTTTTCTAACTCTCGGTGGCCACTTGGTATTGATATCTATATTGTTGGACAGTTATGAGCATCTACCGGTCGGCGCGAGTGCGCTTTCGTTGTTCTCAATAAATTCATTCATCTCTTGGTCATCTAATATTTTTGTAGGTGCGGTGAGTCTCGTCCTGCCCGTTCTTGTTTGTCTTCTCATGATTAATGTCTGTTTCGGGGTCATAGCTCGCGCAAGCCCAAGTTTTAATATATTTGCCGTCGGGTTTCCCGCTTTGATTCCAGTCGGGCTATTTTTAATCATGTTAACCCTAGCTTTCTACTTTACGCGATTAGAGTCGATTTGGTATTCAAGTTTTGAATTCCTGCAAGCGATGATCCGGAAATAGGCGGAGACAGTATGGCTGAAGAGCAAGACCAGGAAGATAAGACAGAAGAGCCTACTCTTAGACGCTTGGAGAAAGCGAGAGAGGAAGGGCAAGCTCTTCGATCGGCGGACGCAACTACAGCCGCGGTGACTTTAGGGGTAATGACATCCATATATGTCTTTGGAAGTTGGTTTGGGGGTAAATTGACGACATTATTTAAAGGGGCACTTGTTTTTGATAGCAGCTTTCAAGGTCAAGCTGGAGTACTTGTTGCCCGATTTGCTCAGGTAATTTCTGAGGCCTTTCTTTATCTGATTCCATTATTCTTGGTGGCCATTATTCTGGTTGTTGGAACTGCCTCAGGAATAGGCGGTCTTGTATTTTCTCTCAAAGCCGCCGCACCCAAGGCCAGTAAGATTAATCCGTTAAAGGGTTTTGCAAGGATTTTTGGATTAAAGGCGCTAGTCGAATTGGTTAAGGCGCTTCTTAAATTCGCTCTTGTTGCAACGGTTGCTGGGATTTTTCTCTATTTCACCATGGATGATTTTTTCTATTTTGGTTGGGTTGATACAGCAGGTGCGATAGGTGGAAGCTTAGAGCTAGTTTTTCTAGGTGCGGCGATAACTTGTCTAGCACTTTTGATTATCGCTGCGATTGATATTCCTTATCAGCGTTTTGAGTTCATAAAAAATTTAAAGATGTCAAAGAAAGACGTCAAAGATGAGTTAAAGGACATGGAAGGCCAGCCTGAAGTTCGCCAGCAAATACGACGCAAACAGCGCGAGCTAGCTGAACAAAGGATGCTTGAAGATGTGCCAAAAGCGGACGTCGTCATAACAAATCCCCAGCACTTTGCGGTTGCTCTTGTATACGACATGAATTCTCAATCCGCTCCCAGGGTGCTGGCAAAGGGACAAGATTTTATGGCTTTGAGGATAAAAGAAAAAGCCAGAGAGTCCGGTGTCGAGATATTCGAGGCACCCCCGTTAGCGAGAGCACTTTATTTTTCCGTCGATATCGGTTTTTGCATTCCAGAAGCTCTTTTTCAAGCTGTCGCTCAAGTCATTGCTTACGTTTATGGCCTAAAGGGTAGGGGGACTGGCTCTGCTCAGTCGCAAAGGCCGAAGCTGAGGATTCCAAAGGAAATGGAATTCGATGCGATGGGCAAAAATCACCGATTTTTAAAATAATCTGATGGAGTTGAAGATGAAAGTTAATGAAGAAAGTTTTGCTCAGGCGCCACCGGGCTACTTTTCTCCTGCCGATTTTAAAAAATGCGCGCAGATATCGCATTTAGTGGAGCAGGCCGCAGGCCAACTACTCGTGTTAACCGCGCCAATACGAGAGATCCTGTCGTTTTATTTCGCCAAATCGGTGGGTATGGCCTCTGGGCGAGGACCAAATCGTGCGGTGACAGTTCGGAGGTTTCCAAAAGAGCGCGACGAAATTTTATCTCGGATAAACGAAAAGTTCAGGGATATCGACGTGAAAAATATCGAGCATACGCAGCTACAAAATAATCAAGAACTGTGGCTTGTGGAGTTTCTTAACAAAGCGAGCGTTTCTGAGGTGATTTTTGCTATTCAAACCTTGAGGAAACTCCCTGAGATAGGCATCAATATTTTAGTTTTAGCCGACCCAGAGGGCTCTCGTGGCATGAAAGAGCTTTTGCACGCTGTGACCCTAAAAAGGTTCGATTTCTCTCTGCCTTCCAAAATACAAGTTAAAGAGGCCATGTCGACAATTTCCAATGGGCCTTGTTTTGCTGAAATGTCATTGATTGCTAAAGCAATCGGGTTGGAAAATAGCGACCAGATAAAGACTGAAGAATCGTCAATACAGAACCAAAGATCCAGATATCTTTCTCACATCCCGAATAACCAGAACGATTTTGCTTCCGATCAGGATGTTGAGATGCTTATAAGAAAAGAAAAGAAGAGGAGGTTGGCAGAAGACAGAGACGAGACCTCGATTGGAACGAAATTTGGCGAATATTTCTTTGCCCGAGCAAAGATATCTCGACATCTAGCCTATTGCGTGATGGCTGTTTTTGGTGTCGCTATGATGATGACTACGCGGTCGTCAACTAACGAAGAACATCTTTGGTCTGGAATCGCAACGAGCGCCGAAGAAACTTCAATCCCGATCGAGGATTCTCAGGATATGAAGTTATTAGACATAGTGGCCTCTCCTATAATCTCCGGTGAAGAAGCTCCGCTGTCTGAAGTCAGTGATTCGATTCAGATTCCGCGGGGCCCGACAGAAATAGGATTTGATGAGGAGGAGCTGAAATCTATATTCGATCTTGACTCTGACATTGAGAGTTCAATGGAAGATATCACGCTGGAAAAAGAGGTTCTTTCTATCGGCGCAGCGACGTCTGTTTTGGAGCAATCCGTCTTGCCCATCGCACCTATTGCTCAGGAAGCTCAAGAGGACGGCCAGCAAAACTTTTATGTTCAACATGCTGCGTTTAATCAATTAGAAGGAGCGATGATCTGGAAGGATCGAAATTCACAAGATTACTCATCGGAAATATTCACGAAAGGAGAGCGTCCAAAGATGTTCGTAGTGTTAAGTGGCCCATTTTCAAAACGACAGCAGGCAGAAGCATCGATTATTGGACAAGGCGGAGCTTTTGTTGTTGAAGGAAACGTCATCGGCGAATTAGTTTTTTCTGTGACCGGGTTGTAAAGAATTAGGAGATGGTTATGTTCGAAAAATTATTTGGGCGCTTTTTAAAGAAAAAGGGTAAGGAGGCTCAGGAATCCCAAAAAATAGCCCAGGGAAGTCGATCGGTTGAGAAAACATCGGAGACCGAGGTGCCGACTCAAAAAGAGGATGCTTTGGAACTTTCGGGAGGTATATCAAAATTCGATCAGAATGCGCCATTGGATGATAAACCACCGTCTGGTCTTATCAATATGGACGCTGGCTTGGACAACGAAGCGGAAAAAATCAAAGAAGCTAATAAAAACGGTAATGGTAAGCCAAGAGTTGATGTGATCGATGCGATGGGAAATAGCGTATCCGAAATGGTTGCTAAAATTACTAAACAACTAGAAGCTTCCTCAGATCAGCTCAGTAGGTCTCGAAAATATACGAACTTCGCGATGATACTTCTCGGTGTGACGCTTCTCGGCACCATAGCGGCAATGGGTTCCGTAGCTTGGACGTTATCCTCGCAGATGGGGAACGTCGATGAGGCGATCTCCTCCCTTCGATCACAAGCTGATGTTCAGGATAATTCAGTGGATCAAATAGCAGAGATGCGCATAGAGTTGCAGCAGCTAGTGCAGGGTCAAACGAAGGGTTCCGAAGAGCTTGATGCTTACTCCGCCCTTGATAGAGAGATCGAAATTAAAATCCAAGAGTTGGCGGTTCTCATCGATAAAATTGCGGTGAACCAGACGAATATTGAGGGACAGCTATCCTCGCTATCGAGACGGCTAACCGATGGGATTACAACCAAGGGTGGAGCCAACAGCGAAGCCATGGAAAAGGCGATAGCTAAGGTAGAGCAGCGAGTGGGAGATCTTTACACGATCGAGAAGGCGAGAATCGCTCGTGAGATAGCCGATCTGAGAGCACGTCGAGGTAATCAATAGAATTGAGCTTGACATTGCAACGCGTAAACGAAGAGATGTTTTAGTCGGTTTTAAAGCAGTAACGCCCGGTCACAATGAGAAATTTTGGTGCTGGCAGCTATCTTTCTCAGTACTATGAGGCCTAATCATTGGCCCGGATGATGTAATTTGGATATTACCCCAATTTTGGAAGGCTTAAACGAGGCTCAGCGAGCGGCGGTCTCTTCGCCGCCAGAAAACGCGTTAATTGTTGCTGGCGCAGGCAGTGGGAAAACGAGGGTTTTAGTTCATCGGATAGCGTGGCTTATTCAAGTAGAAGGTGTTTCTGTACACGGCCTCCTGGCAGTAACATTTACCAATAAAGCTGCGTCGGAGATGCGACTACGCACTGAGAGTCTTTTGGGCAGTTCTTCAAAAGGAATGTGGGTAGGCACTTTTCACAGCTTGGCGCACCGTTTCTTGCGCATGCATTGGCAGGAGGCTTCGTTGCCTGCCAACTTCCAAATAATCGATGCTGATGATCAGCTCCGATTGGTAAAGCGGATCATGAAAAACGAAGGTGTTGACGACAAAAGATGGCCAGCTAGACAGGTGGTCTGGTTTATCAACGATAAAAAAGATCGAGGCCTTCGCGCCTCAAACCTAGCTGATAGCGAAGAACCATTTGAGACTGTTCATGCAAAAATTTACGAATCCTACGAAGAACTTTGCAATCAGGGCGGTTTGGTCGACTTTGCGGAGCTGCTGTTGCGATCATATGAAACTTTTTCTAGAGACTCTGAATTACTGAAGCATTACCGGAGACGCTTTCGCCAGATCCTTGTCGATGAATTCCAAGACACCAACGGTCTTCAGTATAGTTGGCTAAAACAAATCAAGGGAGAAGATGCTTTTATAACGGCCGTAGGAGATGATGACCAATCAATCTACGGCTGGAGGGGTGCGAGAGTTGAGAACATACTGAACTTTTCGTCAGATTTCGAGAACGTCAAAACACTGCGCCTTGAGCAGAATTATCGATCAACTCAGAACATTCTGCAGGCTGCCAACCACATCATAAAAGGTAATTCAGGTCGATTAGGAAAAAACCTGTGGACTGATGGTAAAGACGGAGAGCTCATCAAAGTCTACGCTGGTTTCAATGATATTGATGAGGCCCGTTTCATAGTTGAGAGGATCGAGCAGTGGCTCACGAACGGAGGTCAAGCATCTGACGTGGGCATACTCTATCGTTCAAATGCCCAGTCTCGAGTGATCGAGGGAGAGCTACTCAGAGCGGGTATTCCCTTTCAGGTTTATGGGGGTCAACGTTTCTTTGAAAGAGCCGAGGTAAAGAACGCGCTGGCGTATATGAGGCTGATCGAGGATGTTGACTCCGACCATGCGATCGAGAGAATCATCAACGTACCGTCCAGAGGGATTGGAGACAAAACGATTGAGGCGGTTCGAT
>PAHB01000073.1 GCA_002704665.1 Pseudomonadota bacterium | reverse complement strand
CGGCCGATATCACCGAACCTAATAAACTTGTCATTGAAGGGGGTAGCGCGGGAGGACTTTTAATAGGAGCAGTGATAAATATACGTCCAGATTTATGCAGGGCAGCAATTCTCCAGGTGCCTTTTGTAGATATGATGAATACAATGCTTGACCCCACTCTTCCTTTAACAATTGGTGAATATGAGGAATGGGGTAATCCTAATCAACATAAATTTTTCAAGAAAATGTTTAACTATTCACCTTATGACAATCTCAAAGAATCGAATTATCCTGCGATGTTAATTGAGACCTCTATTAATGATAGTCAAGTTATGTTTTGGGAGCCTGCAAAGTACGTAGCTAAACTCCGTACTTTAAAAAAGGACACCGATAAACCACTCCTTTTTAGAATAAATATGAATGCTGGACATGGAGGTTCGTCGGGTAGATATGATGCGCTCAAGGAGATTGCATTCACGGCATCTTTTATTTTAGGAGTTTTAGGAATTACACAATAAATTCTACTTACCTAACTATTAAAGGTTAATTTAAGCTATGAGTATGATTGATTTACGTAGTGATACTGTTACAAAGCCTACACCAGAAATGCTTGATTTCATGTTATCCGCCAAAGTTGGAGACGATGTGTACGGAGAGGATCCGACAGTAAATATGCTTGAGAGAAAAATGTCGGAAATGACTGGTAAAGAAGCAGCAATTTTTGCTCCGACAGGTACCCAAACTAATTTGATCGCTTTGATGAGTCACTGTGATAGAGGGGATGAATACATTGTTGGACAGCAGGGGCATACCTACAAATATGAGGGAGGAGGTGCAGCTGTTTTTGGAAGTATTCAACCGCAACCCATCGATTACAAACTTGATGGAACTCTTGATTTAGACGAGGTGAGAAAAGTCATTAAACCTAATGATAATCATTTTGCGCGCAGCAAGCTAATGTGTTTAGAAAATACTCATGCAGGGAAGGTTTTACCCTTAAAATATTTACGTGAAGCTAAAGAATTTTGTTCGCAAAATAATCTTTTATTGCATCTAGATGGTGCCCGAGTATTCAATGCCTCGGTAGCTCTTGACGTGCCGGTGAGGTTAATTGCTGAAAATTTTCACTCTTTATCGATCTGCTTGTCAAAAGGATTAGGCTCTCCGGTTGGATCAGTGCTGTGTGGTTCAAAAACTATGATAGCCAAAGCTCGTAGGTGGAGAAAAGTTCTGGGTGGGGGAATGCGCCAATCTGGCTATATTGCAGCATGCGGTCTATATGCTTTGGAAAATAATATTGATCGTTTAAATGATGATCATCGAAATGCTAACCTTCTAGCAAAAGGCTTATCCACAGTTTCCGGAGTTAAGATCAGGGAAAATAAGTCTCAAACTAACATGGTATTTCTTAAAATGGATGCACATCAACTTTCAACTGTTACGAAGTATATGGAAAAGAAGGGGATAAAGGTTGGAGGCTATGGAGATATGAGATTGGTAACACATCTTGGCGTAAGCGAAAAGGATATAAAACGAGTTGTATCTACTTTTCAGGAATTATTCCATCAATAAGTTTGAAGGTTTTCGATAGGGCTTGCTGTAAAATCCCCACTGGCTGTGCTCCCGACACGGCAATTTTATCATTAAATATAAAAAAGGGAACTCCTTGAATACCCATTTTTTGAGCTGTTTTGTTTTCTTCAAAAAGTTTTCTTCGGTTTTCGTTTGACGACATGTACCGAATAATTTCAGTTTTAGAGATATTATAATTAAGTCCTATCTTCTCGAGAACCAAAGGTTCTCCAATATCTTGGCCATCGATGAAGAAATTACGGAAAATTGCTTCGACAATATCAGCATTTGGTTTTTTAGTCTGGATAAAAGCTATTAATCTATGAGCTTGGAGCGAGTTGGGTTGTACTTGAATCTTGTTAAAATTAAATTTTATACCAGCAAGCCGTCCTGCATTTTCGATGCGTTTGTAGATATTTGACGAGTTTGTTTCATTTCCAAATTTAGAAGCTAGATACTCTTTACGAGAAATACCTGTTTCAGGTAAAAGGGGATTGAGCTGGAACATCTTCCAGTTTATCTTAATATCTATTGATCCCAGATTGTTTTTGGAAAGCGAAATCGCGTTTTCTAAGTTTTTTTTTCCTATAAAGCACCAAGGGCAAACTACGTCTGAGAAAATGTCAATTTTCATCATTCAATAAAAGTGTATAGAATCAGTTGTTTTATTTTTCTTTAAAAGAAAGAAAATACTTTAGTTATTTCTATATAATAGTCCATCATTGACTAGATATTAAGCACGAAGGTTAATTCCCACATGAGAAATACTGGTGACAGCAAATTGCCAGCTCGATATGCAGCTCAAAGCTCTGGCAGGGTGCTATATGAGAAAGCTCCAATTAGCCCAGAAAAAATGCTGCTAACAAGGTTGTTGATCGTAATAGGGCTCTTTGGGTTAGTAATCACGGTCCTGTGGTTTGATAGGGAGGGGCTGCGGGATACACTTGACGACCACATATCGTTTGGAGATATTATTTACTTTGCAATGATAACGGTAACAACGGTCGGTTACGGTGATATCGTACCAGTTGACGGAAATACCCGAATTATCGATGCTTTATTTATTACTCCAATTAGAATATTTATATGGTTTATGTTTTTGGGCACCGCATATCAACTTGTAATTCCGAAGGTGTTGGAGGGTTTTCGTATGTCTAGATTAAAAGGTCGCTTGCAGGGGCACGTTGTAGTTTGTGGTTTCGGAGAGACGGGGCAAGTCGCCGCGCGGGAGATGGTGTCGAAAGGTTCCACTCCGGAGGATATAGTCGTTATCGATATTTCGGATGATTGTGTTAGTCAGGCCGCAAATGCGGGTTATATTGGATTACGAGGCGATCCGACGCACGAGAGAATTTTAGTTGATGCCGGTGTCCAAAATGCGCAGGCTGTTATTGTTTCGCTAGGGAGAGATGATTCGAGTGTTTTAGCTGTATTAACAGCGCGAAATCTTAGTCCCAAAGCTCGAATTGTTTCAGTAGTTTGGGAAGACGAGAACGCAAAGCTTTTACGGCAAGCTGGAGCAAACTCGGTTGTGAGGCCCTCTCAAGCAGGAGGTTATTTATTGGCTGATTCAGTCTCAAGTAATTATGTTACTGATTATGTATTCGACCTACTTACTTCAGATGGTCGGGTAGAGTTGGTAGAGCGCACTCCTACCGCCAGTGAAATAGGCAAGCGTATGAAAGAGATTGACAGAGGTATCGCAGTGCGTTTGTATCGCAAAGGAAAGCCTGTGGGTTTCTGGGAGAATAATTCCGAAATTCAATCCGGTGATTTGATGCTTGTTATTGAACCAATCATGAATGATATCTAAATTTCAAGTGGCCAATTAAAGCCTGCTGTGATGCCCCCATCGACCCGAATTGTTTGACCTGTTATGAACTTTGATGCTGGAGAAGCTAAAAAAATAGCGGTACCGATCAGTTCCTCGACATCGCCTAATTTGCCTAAAGGTGTATTTGTTTTAGCCCACTCAATCATATGGTTTTTTTTCCAAGTTTCGCTTGTCATTTTGGTTGGGAAAAAACCGGGAGCTATAGAATTGACTCTTATTTTGTGTCGCCCCCACTCAAGAGCTTGGGCCTTTGTCATCATCAATACACCCGCTTTGCTCATAGCGTATACTCCAACTCCTCGTAGGGGAGCATAAGTGTTCAAAGAGTCTATGTTGATTATACTGCCTCGCTTTGCCTTTATCATTTGTTTTCCGACTGCCTGTGAAAGAAGAAAAGCTCCTCGGAGGTTGATATCAAAGATAAAGTTATATTCTTCAGAGGTAAAATTCTCGATCTTTTTTCTTTTGCTGACTCCAGCAACATTTAAGAGTGTATCAATTTTCCCGTATTTTTTTACAACGTTTTGAACTAAATCAATAACTTGCTCTTCATTGGACACATCACAAACTATTGGTTCAATATCTTTACTATATTCGGATAATTTGGATGCGACTGCTTGTAAAGATTTTTTCTCTCTTCCTGATATGATTACAGCAGCCTTACGTTCAGCAAAGCCTTTGGCTAACGCTTCACCTATACCTCTACTGCCCCCAGAAACCAATACCACTGTTCCAGTTACATTAAAAAGTTGATCTTCCAAGGGATTAACTCCTGTTTGTTTAAATACAAATTTAGGTACTAATCTCGAGCAGCTTTCAAAGCAAGTGTCGCTCCATTTACAAGCAATCGAACATCATTCAAAACCGAGGTTAGCCGCCATCCGTCAGCTAAATATTCTTTTGCCATTTCGCCGCTTCCGGTATGTAGGCAGGGCACTACACCATATTTTTCAGCTTTCTTTTTGATATTTAAAAGTGTCTTTTTTACTTTTGTTGATCTTGCTAGCACGTCTGGTTTTTCTCCCAGACTTAAGGCAAGGTCCGATGGTCCAACATAAATCGCATTAAGGCCTTTTGTTTGAAGGATATCATCTAAGTTGTCGCAGGCTTCCTCTGTTTCGACCATTGCTATCGTAGCAATGTTTTGATTAGCCCAATCAAGATAATCAAGAGGATTCGTAAACGGAATTCGAATTGGTCCCCAACTTCTATTTCCATCCGGCGCATATCTACAGGCTGAAACGAATTTTTCACACTGTTCACCAGTATTGATCATCGGACAGATTATTCCTGAGGCTCCAGAATCTAAGAGTTTCATGATCCAAGTGGGGTCGTTCCATGGAACCCGACAGAGAGTTATTTTGCCGGTGGAGGCAATTGTTTGAATCATTGTCATTGCTTGCCCAAGGTCGATCATGCCATGTTGGGTGTCTATAGTAATAGTATCCCAATCAAGTTTAGCCATAACTTCCGCGCTGACTGGACTATTGATACCTAACCAACCGTTGACGGCACTCTTACCATTTGACCAAAATAGCCGAAGTGATGACGTTTCATGGCCTGTTTGCATATCTTCCCGATGAATGCTAGTGGAGCTGTTTACTTAGGGCTTCCGAAAAGATCATGGCAGCATTATCAGTCTGTGTATTATCAGATTGCCAATTTCGATCAAAAATCTGACTGACTAGAGCAACGACTTCAGCTATCTCTGAGTCTCCGAATTGTCGCCCCAAGAGGTTGCCAATATCGGCTGACATTCGTGCTTTTTGCGCCATTTGTATTGTGGTAATATCAGGACCCACAAACATTATGTCGGCTTCTTCTCTACCGTCATCATAGTAATAAGTAACGTCGATACATCCTGCTTCATCTGACAGCAAGTTAAGTTGTTCGAGTGATTGGGTGAGAACTTTACGAAAGTTATGACCCACCGTTCCCGTCCAACAGATTTCTAGTACGTTTCTTTCGGTGTCATACCTTATTCCAGGTTCATCAGGATGAATGCTTTTAGCGTTTGCTACAGTATCTTCGTCGATGTATTCGAGCCAAGGCCGAAGCGCTTCCTCAACTTTATCATCGCTAGTCTCAGGCTGAATTGGAACGGTTCCTCGAATATAGACTTCTAAAGACATTTGGCATTACTCCTATTGTGAGCAATTATATTAACCTATTTTTTTGATTTATACTTAGTTTATTGCCATGTCTTGATAGTTACATCATTAATTTTTCTATTATAATTATAAACTTAAATGATATGTTTTTTCTCGATATCGATACTCCCATAGCCTAGATTACTGCTGAAATTTGTATTTCTATCTTATATTTTGGAGATGCTAGGCGTGATTCCACGCAAGCTCTCACCGGTGGGTTACTCTCGTCAACCCATGTGTCCCAAACTTCATTCATTTCCTCATAATGCTTGATCGACGAGAGCCAGATGTTTGCCGTTAAGATCTTACTTTTGTCGCTTCCCGAGGCCGCTAAATAGCGATCAATGGTGTCTAATATTTGTCCTGTTTGAGCTGCAACATCGGTGTTGGGGTCCGAGGCGACTATCCCCGCAGTGAATAGCTTATTTTCATGGATCACGACTTGAGACATTCGGCTCGAAATGTCAATGCGTTTAATATCACTCATTTTATTTCTCCTTTGCAAATTGTTTAGATTAAGCTTAAAAGACACGATTAATAGATATTTTGCGCTTCTCGGGCTTTTTTCATGGTTACCAATTCCTCGGAAGCCGTCGGATGGAGGGCTACCGTGTTATCAAAGTGTTTTTTTGTAGCTCCCATTTTCAAAGCGACAGCAAAGCCTTGAAGCATTTCGTCACTACCAACTCCAATCAGATGAATCCCAACAATTTTTTCGTCCTCTCCTTTTACCACCAACTTCATGGAGCTAGACTTTTTCTTCTCGCTGAAAGCGTAATACATCGGCGTGAACGTGCTTTCATATATTCTGACGTCAGAGATCCCAAACTTTTCGACTGCTTCTTTTTCTGTAAGTCCTACAGTTCCGACGGGTGGGTGACTGAAAACGATACTTGGCACGTTTTCATATTCGAGATGACTATTGGTCTCCCCGCCAAAAAGTCTGTCGGCAAGCCTTCTTCCAGCGGCGATAGCAACGGGAGTGAGTTCGACCTTTTTTATGATATCACCAAGTGCATATAGCCCTTTGACATTTGTCTCTTGGTATTTGTTAGTTGGAATAGTACCGTCTTCTCGAATTTTTAAACTTGTTTTAGAGATATTTAATCTATCGGTGTTGGGGCGCCTACCAATAGCCCACATAAGGTTTGTAAAATTATTTATTGATGTTTTATTGTCCAGCCAGATTTTAATATTACCGTTCGATTGGTGTTCTAGACTGCAAACCTTGTTCTCATCTAATATTTCAATGCCATCAGCTTTCATTTGAGACATGAGGTTTTCCGACAGCATTTTATCAAAATTCGTTAGTATTGTTTTTCTTCTTATTATAAGTGTCACTTCGCTACCTAACGACTTTAATAACCCCCCGATTTCAACCGCAATATAGCCACCCCCAACTATCGCAATTTTTTTTGGACACTCTGACAGATCAAAAAAACTATCAGAGTCAATTCCCAAATTACTCCCTTTTAAATCAGGAATTATTGGTCTTCCACCTACCGCGATAACAAGATGATCTGCTGTATAAAGCCCCCCATCTTCCTCAATTATATTATTCTCAACAAAACTTGCGTGTGATCGTATTAGTGATACTCCATTTCCAGTGAGCCCCTTTTCGTATCCACTATTTAATTTACTAATGTAGGCGTCGCGGTTTGACTTTAATTGCATCCAATCAAGAGAATTAAACTGGGTATTAAATCCATAATTAATAGAATCCTCCAGAGAATGTTGTAGACTCGCCGCTGACCACATAATTTTTTTCGGAACGCACCCTACATTTACGCATGTGCCGCCCATTTTTTTTTCTTCGAAGAGAGCAACTTTTGCTCCGTAGCTAGCTGCTCTATTGGCGGTAGCAACACCACCGCTTCCCCCACCTATTACGAGTAAATCATATTTTTTCATTTTTTTTTACATAAAGTATAATCCATAATCCTACCTAAAAAAATGTATCTATGTCGATGTTAATCATGAAAATTCGTAGCAAAATTTGATAAAAGCATGAATTTTGATGTGAAAAAAGCCTATATTAAATTGGGTGATTGTGACGTTATCGAGTGGCATGTTAAACCGTTATTATCGAGGTTCCTGAAAGATTTTTAGTAGGAGGGTTAGATGGTTAAAAGATTAATTATTTTTACATCGATGTTTGTTGCTTTAGGTTCATCGCTTTCAGCGTATGCTTGGGGTCAACGAGAGCAAGATGCATTGCGGGGACTGGCTGCAGGATGGCTACTCCACAGTCAGTTTAATAAAAATACGGTGAGATATGAAAATGACGAGAGAGTAGTGTATCGAACCCCCCGACGAACACCGGGCAGCTTCAGACACAGTTTGCCAAGATGCTATGAAAACCCATACTGCGATAACCCACGCTTAGCAAGAGCTTATGAACGTGGAAGGGAGCAGCGCAGGAGAGAAATCGAAGCTCAATTAGAGCGTGAGGCTTATGACCGTGGTTATCGGGATAATTAGAATTTTCAATTTTTAGTAAGTATAGAAAGTTCTCTAGTGTTTCTTAGAATGTTAGTTTTTCATTTTGTTTTTTTCCCCGTGCTTGTGGGTCTCTTTTTGGGGCCCATTGGTGCCTCCGAGCTATTTTTTTATCAAGGTTTAGATCCCACCCGAGAGCTGTTGAGATCTTTAAATATCCTTTTTTGGTATTGAGCTCTTCCATCCTAACAATAAAAACACGTTCAGCTATAGAAAAAGTGATTAGTCCGAATAAAGCATTTAAGATGTAATTTTTTTTTTTGTGCTTGAAAACAACCACTGCTGAAGGCTATGATAAACAGCCAACGCATAATTTAACGGTTTGTTTCAATCTTGTAAAAAAAGGCGAATATGATAGATCTTTATTTTTGGCCTACTCCTAACGGACACAAAATCACTATTTACCTCGAAGAGGCTAAATTGCCATATCGAATTTTACCAATCAACATCAGCAAGGGAGAACAATTCGCACCAGAGTTTCTTAAAATTTCTCCGAATAATCGAATGCCAGCCATCGTAGATAAGAAACCCAATATTGGAAAAAAATCAATATCGGTATTTGAGTCGGGAGCAATTTTGGTATACCTCGCTGGTAAAACTGGAAAGTTTATACCAAGAGATGAGAGGTCGAGAGTTGAAGTCCTCGAATGGGTTTTTTGGCAGATGGGTGGACTAGGACCTATGGCAGGGCAAAATCATCATTTTGGTGTCTATGCTCCCGAAAAAATTGAGTACGCGATAAATCGATATGTAAATGAAACTGGGAGGCTTTATGCCGTTTTAGACCAAAGGCTTAAGGGTCGTGATTTTATAGTCAATCGATATTCTATAGCGGATATAATATGCTACCCATGGGTGTTTCCCCATAAACGACAACAACAGAACCTTGCAGATTTTCCCTATCTTAATAAGTGGTTTAATCGAATAGGGAACCGTCCCGCTGTTTTAAAAGCTTACGAAAAAGGATTGAAAATTAACAAAACTCCGGTAGTGGATGAAAATTCAAGGAAACTATTGTTTGGGCAGAGCGCTAATACTATTCGCAGGACAAAGTAATATTAGCTGTTGAATTATGTATCAGATTGTTTTGTTACTTCGCTTTTAAATCATCGTAACTCACATTAGTTATGATGTACTTTCTGGTAGATTGATTTTTCTTGAAAGTTACGGCATCTCCTTCAAATAATTTTATAAGAGCTTTTGCAAGTGGAGCTTTCCAAGAGATATAACCTTTGTCTGGGTTTGTCTCATCAACACCCACAATGGTATACGTTTTTTCGCATTCACTGCAATCGCGTAACGTCACCGTTGCTCCGAAAAAAATCTGTTTTGTTGGTTCCCTTTTGATAGGATCGACAACCACAGCCTTGTTTAGCCGTTCTGTCAAAAATCTAATTCTTTTGTCAATCTCTCTGAGTTTTTTCTTTCCGTAAATGTAGTCCCCGTTTTCTGATCTGTCGCCATTTGATGCTGCCCATTGAACGGTTCGAACAATTTCCGGTCTGGTTTGGTTTATCAAATGAAGCGCTTCGTCTTTTAGCCTTTCGTATCCAATAGGTGTAATGTAGTTTTTTATCATGAGATGGACGCGGCATTTGCCGTTTTCGTTAATCATTTTTGTTACTTGTTAATTTTACATGTTAAACTAAGATAAAAGTTAAAAAACAAACAAAAAGGAAGGTTAAACATGACGGTAAACGTCGGTGATACTATGCCGGATGGGAGTCTGTGGGAGTTTGATAATTCGAAGGGAGTGGGTAGTCCGAAAAAAATGGCAGTATCGGAATTAATAACCGGTAAAAAAATAGTTATCTTTGGTTTGCCGGGTGCATTCACTCCAACATGTTCAGCAAATCATTTGCCTGGCTACATCGAGAATGCCGAGAAAATTCTTCAAAAGGTTGACGAGATTTGGTGCTTATCCGTCAATGACGCATTTGTTATGAATGCGTGGGCTGAACAAAATAAGGTTGACGGTAAGCTTAGAATGTTTGCCGACGGTAATACCCATTATACCGAAGCTCTTGGCCTTACCTTGGATCTTATGGCTCGCGGCATGGGGATGAGGCTGCGACGATTTTCTATGTTAGTTGATAACGGGATCATCAGGAAAATGAACATTGAAGAACCTGGAAAGTTCGATGTGAGTTCTGCTGAAAAAATGCTGGCAGAT
>PAHB01000072.1 GCA_002704665.1 Pseudomonadota bacterium | reverse complement strand
CCGCCACCACCGCCGCCAGCACCGCCGCGTCCAATTAAGGAAATTGAGCGTGTGCCCCCCATACCACCTTTAGAGAGTCAGGAGAATTTAGTAAATTCTTTCCGAGAAAAAATCTTATCAGCGGTTGATGTCCGGAAGCTTTATCCGAGGAGGGCGCTGCTTAAACGCTGGCAGGGACGTGTAGAGGTTTTAATTACGCTGAATTCTCGCGGGTCGGTAAAATCCGTGAGTGTTGATAAGAGTAGTGGTCGTAGAATCTTGGATAAGGCTGCTATTAGGATGGTGCAAAACGTTTCAACTACCCTAACTATCCCAACAGAGTTAGGGGTTCAAGAAATACGAGTACCCATCGAATTTAAATTGGATAGGAGATAGAAAATGGAGAGCTCGGTTTACCCACAGATAACGCCGTTTAACAAGGGCGGATTACAAGTTGACGAAACTCATGAGATTTACTTTGAAGAGAGTGGAAACCCTCGAGGCTATCCTGTTTTTTTCTTTCATGGAGGACCAGGTAGCAGAGTGAGAGAATATCATAGGCGATATTTCGATCCAAACTTCTACCGGGTTGTCTTGTTCGACCAGAGGGGATGCGGTAAAAGTTCTCCAAGAGGCCATACCTTCCAAAATACTACTCAAAAACTAATCTCTGATGTTGACCGCCTTCGCGAGCATTTATCAATAAAGCAATTTTTAGTTTTTGGGGGTTCGTGGGGAAGCACTTTAGGGGTATCTTATGCGTTGGAGCATCCGAATCGCGTTTCCGGCCTATTATTGAGGGGTGTTTTTCTTGCCAGAAAATCAGAAATTGAATGGTATTTAGATGGTATACGAAATTTTTTGCCGGATACTATTGATAGGATCCGCAGGGGAACGGTTGAAGACACGATTAAGTATTATTATGATGGAGTTTTTGGTCAGGATAATGAAAAAGCAATGCTGCTTGCTGGGGAATGGTCTGCTTATGAGGCGAGTTTGATGAAAATTGGATCGAACGAACAGCCATCTTCTAAAATTGAAAAAATTGACATTGACGATTTTCTGTCGGCTAAAATTCAGTTACATTATATGTTAAATGATTGTTTTGTTGACGGAATAGAGATGTTAGATGGTGTTGCTAAATTCAAGATGAAAACGATAATTGTTCAGGGTCGACTAGATATGGTGTGTCCTCCGGTAACGGCCTATGAACTGGCCAATAGTCTTCCCAATGCTGAACTTAGAATAGTTGAAAACGGGGGACACTCTGGTAGTCAGCCGGAAATCGCAAGAGAGTTACGAAAAGCTACCGACGATTTCAAGGAAGTGTTTCAATCCTAATGGGGCTGCGATTTCGCATCAACTTGGTAATTTCATTGGTTATCGTTACTTTTTGTCTCTTGATTGGAGTGATTCTAGTGAATGACCAAAAAAATTCGATTCGAGAGGAAATAGAAGCCGGAACGAAAATTACCGCTCAAATATTGGAGACAATAATTTCGAGTGCTATGGCGCAGAATCGTATTGGCCAGCAAAGCGCTACCCTAGTAAATTTTTTAAAGCGAATGGGTCGAGTTAGAGCTAATGAAATTAGATTTTATGACTTGGGCGGAGCATTATTATACGAGTCTCCGCCTTCTTCTTACAAAAAAGGAAGGTGGGCTCCGAGTTGGTTTTCTGACCTAGTCGATCCAAAACTTTCCGAATATCGATTAAATCTTCCAATTGGCTATATTCTTATCACACCTGATTCCTCAAGGTCTATACTTGATTCTTGGGATGAAATACGAAAATTTGCTTTATTGGCAATAATTTTTTACTTTTTACTTAACATACTGGTTTTTTGGCTTTTGGGAAGATGGCTCAGACCAATCGGTGGAATAGTTGGGGGGCTATCGAAAATGCAGAAGGGTGATTTTACGGTAAGGTTGTCGTCCTACTCTGTTCCAGAGTTGTCAGCGATTAGTCGAACATTTAATAGCGTGGCGCAAGCTCTTCAAGATTCTCTGGGTCAAAAACAAAGGCTAGCTTTAATCGCAGAACAATCTAGTGATGCCATCATTATTCATGATTTGGAGGGAAAAATTTCCTTTTGGAATGATGCGGCAAGTCGAATGTTTGGTTACGGGTTGTCGGAAATAGTTGGCAAATCAGCAAAGCTGATCACCCCTGAGAAAGCTCAACTTCAAATCGAACAAAACCTGGCAATCATAAAGAAAAGGGACCGAATAGATAACATAGAAACTCAAAGGGTTACCAAAGAAGGTAAGCTATTGGATGTTTACTTATCAGCCGCTCCGCTCGTCGATCCATCAACTAACGAAGTTATTGGTGAGATTTGTAATATCCGGGATGTCACCGAAATTAAACTTAAGGAAAAAGTTGAGGTTGAGTTAGACCAGAATAAACGTTTAACCCAGCTTGTTCATGCGCGACTAGAGGAGGAGAGGAGAGTAATCGCAAGGGAACTTCATGATGAGTTGGGTCAAGGAATAACAGCGATTAAAACGATTGGAACAGCGGTCGTAAAAAAGGATGGCACAAGTGCCGAGACAAAGGAGAATGTAGAGACAATTGTGTCGGTGGCTTCAACTATTTACGATGGGATGCATGGAATAATCCGTCAGCTAAGACCGAGTAGTCTAGATCATTTAGGTTTGCGGGATACGCTTCAGGATGCTTTAGATAATTGGGGTGGTCGTTATCCAAATATAGCTTCCAATGTAAGCTTGGGGCGCAATATCGACGGATTATCGGAAGACATCAACATCACTGTTTATAGGGTCGTTCAAGAGTGTCTTACCAACATAGTAAAACACTCGGAGGCAAATCAGGTAGACGTTGAGGTTTCAAAAAATAAGATTACAAATGCAAAAAATACAATTTCAGAATTGCGCATTAGAGTTGTTGACAATGGTAAAGGTTTGTTGAGTTGGAATGAAAAGGAAACCACGAGACTGGGAGTTATAGGTATGCGCGAGAGAGTTCAGGGACTGGGCGGAAACTTTGATATTGAGGAGGGGCCTGAAGGCGGCGTGGCCGTTATGGCTTGCATACCGCTGTCCAATCTTTGATACTGGATTATCCAGGGAGTAAAAATGGCACCAGAAGGAATCAGAACAATTCTTGTTGATGACCACGCAGTGGTCAGGATGGGTTTTATGCTTCTTCTTAAGGGAGCGGGGGATATCGAAGTGATTGCCGAAGGAGAGAGTGGCGAGGATGCGATAAAGCTAGTTAGTGAGTTGACTCCAGACGTAACGGTTATGGATATATCTATGCCGGGAATAGGGGGCTTAGAGGCAATCGATAGGATATTGTCCAAAATGCCGGACTCAAAAATTCTTGTTTTATCAGCACACGAGGATGAGATGCATGCTAGTCGAGTTTTAAAGGCGGGGGCGATTGGATATTTGACAAAGAGAAGCGCTGCGGAAGAATTGATAAAAGCCATTAGGCAAGTTAGTCAAGGAAAGACTTACTTGGAGCCATCGATAGCACAAAGACTGGCTGTTCAGCAGTTTTCAGGAGGTAAAAGCCCAATCGATTCGCTCAGTGAAAAAGAGTTTAAGGTGTTTATAGCTTTGGCTAACGGGCAATCGGTTCAAGAAATAGCTGATGTAATGTCATTAAGCCCGCGAACTGTTGGTACCCATTTGTACAACATTAAGCAAAAACTTGAAGCTTCCAACTCTGCCGAATTGGCGCTCATTGCCATGAGAGCAGGCTTAATTAGTTGATGTGAATGGTTTTTTATCCGTTCCAATTGCTCATGATAATCATTAGTTGGATTTAATTGATATTCGGTATTGGAGAAACCTTGGTTTATGGATAATCAGTCGTGATGGCTAAAGTTAATTAGACAAAAATTAAGGAGATTTGATTATGTGGACAGCACCTGAATACACAGAAATGCGTTTTGGATTTGAAGTCACTATGTACATTGCCAACAGATAAACGCTTGGCTCTGCTACACTAAAAGCTGCCCCTTCGGCAGCTTTTTTAGTTTTGGAGTCCACCAAATGTTTTACGACTTAAAATTGCACAAAAGATATGGATTTTAGCCTTACAGCGCAGCAAATAGAGTTACAACAATCGGTAAGAAAATTTGCTATAAATGAATTACCCGGAGTGGCAAGAGAGATTGAAGAAAACGATGCCCCGCCGGATGAGGCTTTGCTTAAGCGCTTCGCCAGTATGGGATTGCTTGGGGTTAATCTTCCAAAACAGTACGGTGGGCTAGGGCTTAGTCATTTGGATGCGGTTTTAGTGTTGGAGGAGATAGCGAAAATTTCAGTTGCGACTGCATTTCCTATCTTTGAGTCATCCTTCGGTCCTGCATTGGCCATCTTAAAGTTTGCTCCAAAAGAGCTCAAAGAGAGAATTCTTCCTAAAATTTGTTCAGGGGATACCGTATTGGCGGTAGCAATGTCGGAGCCAAATGCTGGTTCAGCGCTTACAGATTTGAAAACCGCTGTCGTGGCGAATGGTACAAGTCTGCGTTTAAATGGAACAAAAAGATGGTGCTCTGGAGCTACTCACTCAGACATGTATATGGTCTATTGCCGTTTAAGCGATGAACCTGGAGCAAATGGTATCGGTGCGGTAGTCGTTGAGAAAGGCGCTAAGGGTTTCACTTTCGGAAAAAGAGAGCATCACATGGGGTTCAGGGGAATAGTCAGTGCTGATATGTTTTTCGATGATGTAGAAATATCGACGGCGAATATTGTCGTCCCCGCTGGCGGCTTTAAAAAACTTATGGAAGCTTTTGATTTGGAGCGTTGTGGAAACACTACCATGAGTTTATCATGCGCACAAAGTGCTTTTGATTACGTTGTTGAGTATGTGCAGCAAAGAGAGCAGTTTGGAAAACCGATAGTAGACTTTCAAGCAGTTCAGCTACACCTAGCTGATATGAAAATGAAACTTGACGCCTCCAGACTTCTTTTGTACCGAGCTGTTGAAAGTGCGAGAAGTGGCTTTCCGTCGATCGGTAACAGCTCTATCGCAAAATGTTTTGCCAATGAGATCTCTCGAGAAGTTACCGGAAAAGCTGTGCAAATAATGGGAGGATATGGCTATTCCCGAGATTATCCGGTAGAGCAAAAGATGAGAGATGCTTGGGGATGGGGTATTGCCGGAGGGGCGATTGACATCCAGAAGGTAAATATAGCCTCCTCAATTATTGGTCGGCGCTTTAACCAGCGAAGCATTTAAAATTTAGAGGCACTAATGATGAAAAAATGGAGCGACTTAGTCCATAAAGTTTTAAAAAGAGAGAAAGTTCGGCAAGTGTCTTTCGTCCCCGACGCTGGTCATTCCAATCTGATTAGGCTTTGCGAGAAAGATAAAGAGTTTATTTGTGTTCGGCTTTCCACTGAGGAAGAGGGAGTTTCATTATCTTTGGGAGCATGGTTAGGGGGTCAAAAAAGTGTTGTACTGATGCAATCGAGTGGCGTTGGAAATACAATTAATATGTTGTCTATGCTTAGCATTTGCCAATCTCCTCTACCGATGCTAATCACTATGCGTGGTGACTGGAGTGAGTATAATCCTTGGCAGGTCCCTATGGGTCAGGCGACAGCTAAAGTTTTGGAGGATATAAATGTGCCAGTTTTCAAGGCGTATCAAGAAAATGAAGTATTACCTATGGCGGAGGGTGCAATTCGACTCGCTTTTAACACCTATCGTCCTACGGCTTTGCTAATTGGGCAACGAGTTCTTGGTGCAAAAACTTTTGGTGAAGATAATGATTAGTCAGATTGGCAACCTATGCTAGACCGAAGGGATGTTGTAAAAACCTTATTAAAGGATAGAGGTGATTTATTAGTAGTTGCCGGGCTTGGTGCCAGCGCGTGGGATATTACTGCGGCGGGTGATAACGATTTGAATTTTCCACTTTGGGGTGGAATGGGGGGGGCTGTAACGGTAGGCCTTGGATTAGCGTTAGCACAACCTACACGCTCGGTTTTAGTCATAACAGGTGATGGTGAGATGCTTATGGGTTTAGGGTCTTTGGCAACCCTAGCGGTATCCACTCCAAAGAATCTCTCTGTAGTAGTTTTAGATAACGAAAGGTACGGAGAAACTGGCTCTCAAAAAACGCACACAGCCTTTGGTGTAGATTTAGTGAGCATTGCAAAGGGCTGCGGTTTTTGTCGCTTGCGTCTTGTTCATTCGCAAGGCCAGGTTTCACTATTGAGAGAAGACATACACAAAATTAATGGCTGTTTGTTTAGTGTGATAAAAATATCCGATACAAACGCGGATCTTGTGTTACCTCCGCGGGACGGAACGGAACTTAAAAATAGATTTAGGAAAAAACTTTTAGGCAAATTGGCAATGCATCAAAATTAACTGGTGCTGGAGGGAAAGTCATGAAGCAAGTTACATTTATTGGTTTAGGCGCTATGGGAGCGCCGATGGCAGAAAATATTATAAAAGCTGGATTCCGTTTAAAGGTTTATGATCTTTCGAAGGAACGTTGTGAGAATTTAATTTCACACGGCGGCATGCCGGCTGATGACTTGAGGGATGCGGGTTCTGGTGCAGATATAGTGTTTACTATGTTGCCAGCTACTCAGGAAGTCAATTCTGTTTTAGAAGGTAAAGATGGAATATTGCACCATATGACGGCCGGAGGAATTGTTGTGGATATGAGTACCGTTTCACCGAGTGGAACTGATTCAATAGCCGAGGCTTGTAAAAAATATGGTGTTAGATTTATGGATGCTCCCGTCGGTCGGCAGGTTGTACACGCGATTAAAGGTGAATGCTTATTTATGGTTGGATGTGATGATGAGCCAATGTTTCTTGATGTAAAACCTTATTTGGATGCGATGGGTACCACTATCGTTAGGTGCGGTGGTACAGGAATGGGTACTAGAATGAAAGTTGTTAACAATATGCAAATTTTAACCATTGCCGAGGTTACTGCAGAGGCGATTTTGCTATCTGAAAAACTTGGTCTAAAACTAGACTTGGTAAAACAAGTTAATGCAGATACGACAGCAACAAATGGGCAAATGCAATTCACCTTTCCGACAAAAGTTTTTAGCGGCGACACAGCCCCGGGATTTACTATTGAGTTGGCGCATAAGGATATGGCCTTAGCAATGGAAGCGGCAAACGAGCTTAAATTGCAGCTACCATCCTGCGAGTCAGCGGAAGGGGTATACCGACGCGTTAAAAAAAGTCCGTTGGGGAAGAAGGATTTTAGTGCATTATTAGAATATTGGTGTGAGTTAAATAAAATAGAGACTCCACGAATTAATTAAATTTTAAAGAGCGTTCGTTTTAAATAAAAAAAGGTCCTGCAGCCATGCAAATTTCACGGGAAAAAAATACTAATCGCTATACAGGCTTAGCCATTGGTCTTCATTGGATAGTCGCTTTAATGGTTTTCTTGTTGATAGTCTTAGGTCTTTCAATGACCGATATTCCTAGAGGCACTGATGAAAGGTCGTTATATTATAATTTTCATAAATCGATAGGATTGACGGTTGGCATATTAATGTTTATTCGTATTTGGTGGAGAATGCGTAATCCTCCGCCAGCGCTTCCAGAATCAATACCTACATGGCAGGTTCGGATATCGAAAATAAGTCACCTGCTTTTATATATCTGTCTTTTTTTGATGCCGCTTTCAGGTTTTGCTGCAACCCAATTCACCAAATGGGGTTTAAAGTATTTTGGCTTATTCAAGATCCCCCCGCTTGCATTTGAGAGCAAAGAGATTTATGAAATATTACAGGGAATACATCAAATTACAGGGTGGATTTTGATTTCGATAATAACTCTTCATATTTTAGCTGCGTTGAAACACGGCATAATCGATAAAGATAGAGTCATCGAGAGAATTGTAGTGCCCAAAAATTGATTTTCATGTGTAACCAAAGGTCTCGCTAGTAGCAGACTTCTCGTCTTTCGTACCGCCCAGTATAAACATTATAGAACTTTTGAGGTACACATACCGACTTTCCCGTTGGTGTGACTCGGCGAGGCGTTGGGTCTACTCTTGGAGAGGGACACGCTCTTCTTGGGCAAATAGGCGGATGATCAGATACATTACTGCAAGCAGCTTGGTTTACTCCGTCGATACAGACACAGCGGCATCCGGCTAAAACCGTGGTTGGCGTCACCAAGCAAACAATTAATAAAAATAAAAAGGCAAAAGTCGTGTGGAGAAAAGGTGGTATTATTTGATTCAAGTTCATTAAACAATAGCCCTAGGCTGCTAACATGTAACTATCTTATCAAATGTTCGCTATGAAATGCAGAAGTTATCTCTATTATCTATCTGCAAACTTTCTTTAATATATTCATTGCTGGCGTGTTTGGTGACGCGTAAGCCCAAGCATAGTCCGGCTCAACTTGTTTTAAAATTTTACCGGTGGCCATAGGACCCGAGTGTGAGCTATAGAAAGATACGCGCCAAGTCGAGTTTTTGCAGTTGTACTCCGACCTGTATCGGAAGGAGATTTTTTTTTCGGGTGGGCCGAATATAACTTCCATGGGACGACGCCAAATCATCTCCAGCAGAGATTTCTCTTGCCACCAAACAGCCGGACGCTTTTCCACTTTTAGATTCTGTAACTCCCACACCAGACGGATATCCCCAATTTTTCTCACAGAATTGCTATCAACGTAATGAACTGCGGTATCTGTTTCAGTAATTTTCACCCAATCTGCATGCGCGTCTTGTGCAAAAAAAACGGTTAGAATGAAAAAAAAATTTATCATTTGTTGATACTTTGAATTAAATTATGTGGGGTAGTGATCAGACATTAAGATCCACAATACCTAAATATATCGATTTATTTCTTGCAATCAGGTTTCTTCTGGGCCTGTATTCGCTCAAATGCTTTCTACGAGATTCTAACCTCCTATCAGTCCTAACTTTTTTTTCAGGCTGTCGTAATGATTGTTTTCCAGAGTATCCCGATGTTATTGCAAGTTGTAGCATAATTTTGGATGATCCTAAGTGCTTCAATAATATATGAAAAAATAAGATATTTTTTATGTATCTTAATAAGATTCGGCTTTTGAAGCACCAGCTTTAGTATTTTTTTATTTCACGGTAACAATCTGCATTTGTTTATCTTAGCTTAGCTCTTTATTTTGTCAGTCTATCCTTTGGCTAATTCACAGGCGACTCGCCACTTGGCCTCCAGAGCTTCTCCGGGGTTTATTCCTATCCAGTCTATTGTTTTAGCTTCTCTTTTACTAACAATTGAGCCTTTTCCCATGTGCTCGCTGAAAAGGATTTTATCTAATGCTCTAAGCAACATATTTTTGCAGTCATATTCCCACTTTTGGGTTTGTGATTTATATCCCCCTTGCGGGGCGAACTGTTCAAATTTAAAACTGTGAAGTTCATACATGACTACTAGATTATCATGTTTTTCTAACTTGCCAATATCAACATAAAGGTTATATTCACCGTAAGAGAGCCCAGAAATCCCGACATATTTCCAGTCATTGGCAACCGAGTTAGTTATGGTGAATAAGTAGCTGGTCAAGAGGCTAGTTAGAAGTACTATAAATTGATTTTTCATAGGCAGCTTAAACTATTGTCCAATTTTACTCGTGATACATATGTTACCGCATATTACAAACAAAATTCAAAACTTCACGGGCAGCAGTGTTTGCTCTTACTTTTTTCCAATTTCCAAAACTCAAACTTCCAAGAGCGTCCCCTTCGGCATTTTTTTCTGAATAGGTTGTTATGGATAAAATGCGCTCCATATTTTTTGAACAGTTAAATTCCTTTAAATGATGAGACGACTGTGCATGTGTCTCGGGGTTTAGCTTTTTGAGTTCACTAAGTCCCCAGATAGTGCGAAATTGCCCATCAATTTTTATGGTGCCGGTATCAACATACAAATAATCGTATTCTGTTTCGGAGACTAAATACCAATCGGCCAATGAGGGCGATATCCAAAGAAAGGTTATAAAAAAAAGGAGTCTGATTTTTGACAATGTTTACCCATGTTTTGTATATAAAAAAAGGGCGTAAAATTTACGCCCTTTTTTACAGCTTTACAACTTTTTTTAGAATACGTGTTTAATACCAAATACGTAGTTCGTGTAGTCTTGACCTGCTGCGCCTGGGCTAGCGTGCCAAGTAGCAAAGTTGTATGTACCGGCGTCGTCATTCTTGATTTTACCGTACATGGCCCACAATGTAGTACTCTCACCCATAGGATGATAGTAACCCACGTATAAGCCAGTTGCACCATCATTGGTCGTGGTGTTGGTTCCAGCGTTGGATTCATCCGAATCATCTGCGTTGGTATAAGTAAGAGCAAGATTACCACTAGCCAAAGGATAAGTAGCGTTAACCATAAATGCACTTCTTTCGGTGCTGACATTATTGGTTGTATCTTTGTACTCTAAAGTTTCCATCGCAACGTTAGCTGACAAATCACCCATCGTGAACTCGGCACCAAAAAGCAGTGCGCTGTCATCACGCGCTGATGTCGGAGTTGTGCCGTTTCCAGCCCAGTCCGTAGCAACTTGATATCCAGCAAATAGACCAACTCCACCCATGTCATACTCTAATGCTAATGACAAGAGGCTTGGCGTGCGAGTGGCAGTTGTGCCAGAACCGCCGAATACATAATCCATCTCAATCTTCAATGGACCATCAGGACCAAAGTACATAAGAGTGTTATCGGTACGATCCCAAATGTGGCTTCTCAATCCAGCGTCATTGCCGGCCCCTGCAGGAGCTATACCCATTATGGAAATGGTACCGTAGGACCAGTCACCGTCATGCGCACTGTGCTGGTACAGCATACGCTCGTAGGCGTTCTCGTTTGTCCCTAGACGAACGGATCCAAACCCACCTGAAATACCAACATAAGAATTACGGTTGTTAACGCTTGAATCGGGGGCTCCAGCAGTCGTGATTGGAAGATGCAACTGAATGAACAGATCACCGCTCATCCCGTTATCAAATTCCTCGCTGTGAGAAACGGAAATATTGGTGTAACCACTACTGATTCTTGTGGCTGAGACATTTTGTGCCGAATTGGCACTTCCTGATACTTTTGAACGGTCGATACCAGCTGCGATACCACCGTTGACTTCAGCTGCCATCGCTGAGGGCACAGCAAAGATACCCGCAATAGCCGCAATTATTAAACTTTTTTTCATGAAAAAACTCCCT
>PAHB01000071.1 GCA_002704665.1 Pseudomonadota bacterium | reverse complement strand
AGCACTCGCCTCCAACCTTTGTGCGACATTTACCTCTCCACCGATAATCGTGTAAGTCAATCTCTGATCACTACCAAAGTTACCCACATTACAATATCCCGTGTTCATCCCCATTCGAACTTGAAAAGGATGGGCAAACCCCTCGCTACCCCATTTCTCCTGTAACTCTTTCATCCTTTCTTGCATCGTTAAAGCCATTTTCACGCAGGATCTAGCGTCATTTCTCTCTCCTTTACTCTGGGGATCACCGAAGAAGACCATCATCGCATCTCCAATATACTTATCAATGGTAGCTCCGCAATCTAAAGCGATTGTGGTCATCTCTGAAAAATACTCATTAAGATACTTCGTTAAATCCTCAGGTTGGAGACCCTCAGAGGTAGACGTGAAATTCTCGATATCACTAAAAAAAATCGCTAACTTTTTACGGCGAGTAGTAATTTCCGTGTCATAACGTCCTTCGACTAGAGCAGTGTGAATTTGAGGCGGAACATATTTACTAAGTTGTTCGGATAACACATTAGATTTCTTTTTTTCTGATTCAACCTCATCAAGAACTAGCCTCATAAATTTATCGCGTAGTTTATGTTTTTTTTCTGCTAGTAACTCTGGAATGCTGGAATCTGAAAGATGTCTACTTAACACCAATTCAAAAACTAAGTATGCCCATCCGTTTTCCTCGTGAGACTGCTTTTGATTAAATATAATCTCGAATTTCCAAAATTCCCCAAAATATTGAGTATACTGATTAGTTCGATTCCCTCGAAAATATGCTTCGTGCCTCAATCCATGTGCGGCAAAGTAAGCGATTTGATATCTCCCATTTTCTAAACTTATTATTTTGGGTAAAGGATATTGAATCTCAGGTTTTAATCCGTACAACTTGCCCACTAATAAACCAGTTGTCAGCATGTCTAAGTTAAGCACACGCTCCATCACTAACTGATCCGGCACACTATCGATCCGACTTTCTTTTCCTTTATTATTCATATCAAAAAAATGATCAATATCTTTTTTGGAAATACCAATGTTCTTCGCGTAATTACGAATCTCTTTTTCCATTGCATTTACTGTCTTTTGATGTGCTGACTGATCAAAACCCATCACAAAAAGTGCATAAGGTCCGTAACGATCGTACACCTCATCCCATAAAGAATTTCGCAGATTGTTGGAATATCTTTTTTTTAGACCAACGCGTTTGATACCATGCCGCTCTAAAACGGATTCGCCAACGCTCCCCAAACTCGCCATCTGTTTAATTGTAGAACTAATCAAAGCTCCCGAGATTTCTAATTCATCTGCAGCGGGAAGTTCGATATTTTTTTTATCAATAAGTATTTTTTTCACCTAGCCTCCTCAGTGCCAACAAATATACCTCAAAAACACCTCCCATTAATTGCCACTTAATATCTCAATCGTTTTTAAAACGGTCTGGGTTTGCCTTCCCCTTTTTTAAGGCTTCTATTTACTATTAATATACTCAATTAATTTGACAGATTTTGAAAATACATCCCCAACTCATAAAAAGTTAGCATATGGTTTCATCAGTTCAAAAACCACCGGATAGAAAAGAAGAATCTCGCAGTCTACTGGTTCAGTATTTTCGTATTATTCCTTTATAAATTTTGGTGGATGCATATTGAACATTTCTTCATTTAGCTCAGCTCCCCATCCTGGTTTCTTTGGAACTAATAAATCCCCATTAATTATTTCAGGTTTCCATGTCAAAATATCATCTTTCCATGGAACATCATCTGGATCTATTTCCATCACTCGAAAATTAGGCACAGCTGCACAAAAATGAGCACTCATAAGTGTAGATAGGTTCCCATAAAAATTATGAGGTGCAACATTTGTTTCATAAGATTCAGCAATTGCTGCAATTTTCATTCCTAGCCATATCCCATTCCATGGAATATCAATAATAGCTACATCCATAGACGCATTTTCAAAAAATGGCCTGAATTCTCTAATGCCAAATAAAGATTCACATGAGGCAATAGGAGTTTTGTTGGCATCTCTTATTCTTCGTAAGCCTTCGGGATGATATAAATCAATTTCAAACCAGGTTAACTTTAGATCATCAAGCGCTCTAGTAATTTGCAAATAGCCCTCAGTCTTAAAGTTAAAATTTAGATCCAAGTGGATACCCATATTATCTCCTGCCCCTGATCTTAGGGAGTCAATTTGTTTGATAAGTCCATCAATTATTTGCTTATCAACGTTGAGCTCTGGCCATCCTGAACCGCGACCAAAACCTTGCATTTCCAATATAGGTTTTTCTGCAAAAGTAAAAATATTAGTTTTAAGGCCTTTATACCCTGCTTCCTTAACATCTTTTCCCAGTTGTTTTAAATCTTCAAGTGTCTTGACTTGAGGTTTTTCCATTATTTTAGATAATTCCTCTGAAATTCTGTATGTACCACAATGAGACCAATATAGAGGTAGTTTATCTCTTACTGCACCTCCCAATAATGTGTGTACAGGAACATTTAAGTATTTTCCTTTAATATCAAGTAATGCATTTTCTATAGCTGCAATAGCTTGTTGAGCTATTCCTCCTGGAGCTTGTCTAGAGCAAGCATATAAAAATTGGTGAATTTTTTCATGACAAATAGGGTCATGATTCAAAATTTTATCCATAAACCTTCTGATGATTGTACTTAATCCCGGGCTCCCATAACATTCGTTATATTCTGAAATACCTGAAATACCTTCATCTGTTACAATTTTTAAGAAAGAAAAATCTCTCCACCCGGCATTACAATGCTTAATTTCGTATTTTTTTATTTTCATAAGTTTCCCTTTTTCACAAAATCTACTCGAATGTGGATATGAACTATTGTCTACGTTTTCGAACTATAAATCACCCTTGATATGAATGGTTTCAATCATTTATAGTTTTTCTGTCAGACTTTCCTCCAACTCGTCGGCAGTTCATTGCTTTACCCTAATTTCACCCCGCTTGGTGAACAGCCTAACCGATTCATCTAACAATTCAAGGGCTCTTATTTTCACCCGAGCGTCGAGGTCGACCAAAAACTGTACTAGACTATTTGTTAGATAATTTTCTAATGTCTACGGGCTGTGCGGGTTTTTCAGGTAGATTCCCTTATTTTTACCTCCTCTCGAAAAAGGGGTATTATTTGAACAACTATAAACTTGTATCAAGGGAAGGCACGATGAGAGTTCCACTTCTTTTATTTCTACCTTTATTTCAAGCATCCCCGATTTGGGCTGAGAGTAACCTGCCTAAATGTCCTAAAAAGTGAGGGGGAAAACATATGAAAGACGTTTATTTTTCGATACAGCTGGGATCACCATTACCTTATTGAATCATTACACAATTGTTTACATAGATCTAATAGGATAAATTTTGTTAATTAGAATCATTCTTCTAATCAAACTGACACTACTTGGCACAACAGGCTTTGCTCAAGAGGACCCTACTTATGAGGAATTAAAAGAAGATGCTGTGACTAGGCTAGTAGATGAACTAGACACGACACTACCTAAATACATTGCCAGAGTCTATGCCAAGCAAGCCGCGATTCTACAAGCCAAAGACCTCCTAACTCAAGTTGGAAAAGAAAATCAGTTACGCCAAGACTTATGGCATGAGGACAATCATGTATGGGCTGAGGCCGAAAGTTTTCTTATCGACGGCGCAGATCTCACTATTGAAGAAAAAATCATAAAGCCCAGCTGGCTGAGAGACGCTTGGTACGGTCATACCCATCGAATTTTAGATGCCGAAGGGGCAGACGAGGTCGCTGTGCATTTTAAAAGTAAAGGAGGCGCACTTCAAAGAAAAGTTATTGAATACTACGTTGGAGAACTGTCGCTGACCTTCTATACGCTTGGAACAGACAGAGTCGTTCGATGGGGACTTCGAGGCTCGGAGAAAGAGATGAAAGAGCTGCAGATTAAAACCTACGAGCTGAAGGGTAGTTTCGGATGCGGGAAATTTGCCCATGTAAATAATCCGTGCAAGCACGAAGAAATGGAACCGAATTATACGACACTAAACCCAATTTATGATTTAACAGGATTTGAAAATACGATGCGGTTCGCTAGCCGAGGTCCAGGGGTAGAGTTTATGAAAATGATGATGATACAAGGTGTACACGAGGTTCATATATATGCCGAAGACGTAGCGACTCATTTACGTTCTCAAGTTCTTTCTAAGAAGAATGATCTCAAACCGTTTATTCAGGAATTTCAAGACAAATATCACTAAAACCTCAACTTCTTGAAATAACAATGATACCGAATGGTTTTATCAAGATGGTTTTAAAACAAGACACGGTAATGAGGGATTGACGAATGCTACTATTTTTTTTTCATACAGCTCTTTATTGAGCTGTCCCGAAAACCGGTTTGTTTCAAATCCATCAGAGAACTTTTTACAGTGTGTCTATTTGAGCAACGCAGGTAAATAAATCGAGGTCACTGCAGTCTAGTCTACCCATGATTACTTTTTTTAGAAATAAATAAAATCATGACAATCCGACAAAAAAATCCGTATATCCCTCTAAATAGAGTTTTTTCCATGCACCAATGCCTGACCGCCAACGTACCGTTGTACTTTAGATTAGTATTAATCCAATGCCACCTTATTCGTTTTCACCAGTTTTCTTTTATTTAGGTATTATGCTTTCAGAACATCGATGTATTACTGCATGCTGTATGCAGATATCTCGCAACTTGAAGTTTATGGCTGATGCTTTTTGATTTTTGAGTTCTAAAAATGCTCTGTGCGTGGGATACCATATGGCCAACACCTCATCTATATCTTGCTCGCCAATGGGTTGGCCCAGAACTGGAGTTTGCCATAGGACTTTTCCTCCTACTTGTTTTACTAATTTATTCAGTGCTTCCATATACTTGTTGTATATCTCCCCTGAAGGATAATCAACCTCAGCGACGTATTTATTCAAGTTAAGCATCAAGACTGGTTTGTCTTTTCCATTTTTGATGTCTTCCATGATTTTAAATTCTTTCTCATTTGGAACGAACTGGCTCTTCATTGATATCCCTCTTTCTTATTCTTTAAATATTAATAATCTATGAACCCTCGACTCTTAGAATAATAAGCGATGTATAGTAAGCAGGTATCAAAACCATCTAAACTTAACCCCACCCTACGATGCCCCAGCCATTTATAGTTTTCAGTAGCTACAATCTATATATTTATTAATCTGTTAAAACGATTAGAGTTTTTTTAAAACTGCCTCTATTTTTTTATTCAATTCGTGCAAATTATTATCTATCCGTGCTACATCTTTTTTCATTATTTCAAATTCTGATAACTCGTCTTTTTTCGGTTTCCTCATGATCTGAGGCTCCTTGCTCTCTGAAATAGTTTTTCTTCCGATCACCGAAAACACCTTAATATCTCGACTAATTCCTTTCATCTTAATTGTCTTCCGCTCTTCCACTTCGATCATATCTTGCGCATGGGCGTAAGTCTCGTATGACATTAATATTCCGTTAGAATCAGCACTAGACTCTAGTCTTTGCGCCACATTTACCTCACCACCAATAATGGTATACGTTAGTCTTTGGTCGCTACCAAAGTTACCCACATTGCAATATCCTGTATTTATACCTATTCGCACTTGAAACGGATCGGCAAAGCCTTCATTGGCCCACCTATCCTGTAATTCAACCATGCGATCCTGCATCTTGAGAGCCATCTCAACACAACCCCGAGCATCTTTTTTTTCTCCGTTACTTTCAGGATCACCAAAAAAGACCATCATGGCGTCGCCAATGTATTTATCTATAGTCGCTCCGCAATCTAACGCGATTGTGGTCATCTCTGAGAAATACTCATTAAGATACTTCGTCAAATCCTCAGGCTGCAAACCTTCAGAGGTGGACGTGAAATTCGCTATATCACTGAAAAATATTGTTAACTTCTTACGACGGGTTGTAATCTCTGTGTTGTATCTTCCCGAAAATAGTGACTGATGAATTTGAGGAGGCAAGTATTTCCCCAGTTGCTTTGAAAGTCGTTCTACTCTTTTTTTCTCTTTTCCTAATTCTTTTTTTTGATCGTCGGAATATTTTAAAACTGACTTTAAAAGAGCCTCAAAACTGTCCTGCTTTATTTCGTTTGCTAGAACATTCGGATTTCTTAAATCTTTACCTTTTTTAATGCTAGCTATGATACTAAACAAGCATCCATAATCTGAATCATCATAAGAATTTTTTTCATCAAATTTTAACTTAAAATCCCACTCAGCAGTAATCCATCGAGTCAACTGCTGGTGTATGCAAGCTAGGGGAAAATTGTAGTGGCGAACTTTTATACCAGTCATTCTAAGTTTATACTTATAGCGCAATGGTCCTAACTTAATTAATTGTGCACCATAGGCATTCTCAGGAGCAAAGGTAACTATCTTGATTGCGACGTCCCAAGTATCTATATGCATTTTTGCCATTTCGTGGAGGGACACATCGCTATTAAGACCTCTATAGTTATGAATCACAAATTTGTCAGGCAATGACCCCTCTGGGCTATTTAATTTTGCTATATACTTTGCCTGCATTTTTCCGGTATCACTCTCCCATATATCTGCGTTTAAACGACCGATAATATCTAGTCCATCGCCACCATACCTATCTAATATAGAGTCCCATAATCCCAATCTGAGGCGGGGACTGTACAATCCCTTTTCGGCTATTTCGGTCACTTTGTTTTCTTTGAAAATTTCCTCGCCCGACTCTCCTAAAATACCGACCACATTTTGCAATGATAACAGTGCTCTACCGTAAAGCTTCACGTCACTTTTGTTTGATTTCGGATTTCCTGTTTGTTTTCTCTTTTTTTGTGGCACCTAGTTACTCCTAATATTCCTCAAATATACCCGAAAATACCACGAGTTACTGATTTTTTATCCCCCTAACTAATAGAGGTATTCCTTCAAACAGAGGGTCGATATTCTAGAAGTTAAGTGTTAATTAATATGAAAAAACTATTTGTTTACTTATAATAGATCTAAATCGCAAAAATATAAAAAAATATTTTTTTACCTGAAAAATCACCGTAACGTGAGAATCATCATGATAAAGTTAAGCTAGATGAAAGGGTCATCAATGGGTTAGGAGGACCCATGCACACAAAGGGTCTACATAGCAAACGGATTCTCATGGGTTATTTTAAGACATTACTATTCGTCAGTTACTTTATAGCAATTTTTTTCATAAGGATAAAATATTAAACACTACTTTAAAGAACTCGGACTCGAGGAAAATCTCATCGATCAGCTAGTTGTCTCAGGTTATAAGCACCCCACAGAAGTTCAAACAAAGGTAATACCTGTAATCTTATCGGGGAAGGATGTCGTGGTTGAGTCACAAACTGGAACAGGTAAAACTGCGGCCTTCGCCTTACCAACAATTCAATCTTTACTATCCGTCGATAATAAAAAAAAGAAGAAGATAAGAATTCTAATCCTCACGCCAACGCGAGAGCTTGCGGAACAGGTTTGCGCAAGCTATCGAAATTACGGAAAAAATACAAAGCTGAAGGTAATGCCGGTTTACGGCGGCGCTAACATTCGGTTCCAAATCAAAAACCTTAAAAAAGGCGTTGACATAATCATTGCGACACCCGGTCGACTTCTAGATCATATTAGCAGGAGAACAATCAACCTTGAAGAAGTTGAAACGATAGTTCTTGATGAGGCAGACCGAATGTTAGACATGGGATTTATCAACGATATAAAGATGATTTTAGCCGAACTCCCAGAATTGACCCAAAATATATTAATTTCGGCAACTTATAGTAAAGAAATTCGTCAACTAGCACAAAATTTTACTAATAACCCTATCAAAATTAATATAAAAAATCGAAGACAATCTGGTCAACTCATAGACCAATTTGTATTTAATGTAACAAAAAATTCAGAGAAAATTAAAGCCCTTCTGAAAATCATTAAAAAGTTTAAATTTCACCAATTACTAGTCTTTACTAGGACAAAGTTTGGTGCAGAAAAACTTGGTCTCCGCCTTCGCTCATTGGATTTGAAGGTAGAAATAATTCACGGAAATAAGCTACAACACCAAAGAAAAAAATCACTAGCTAAATTTAGAGAAAAACGAACAGATATTTTAGTTGCAACCGATGTTGCCGCTCGGGGCCTAGATATAGAGCAACTCCCCTGTGTCATTAACTATGATATTCCCAACCAACCAAATGACTATGTCCACAGAATCGGAAGAACAGGGCGAGCGGGAAGAAAAGGAGTAGCCATTTCTATTGCCAGTTTAGAGGAAAAAAAATGGATTAAAAAGATTGAAAATCAATTAAAAATAAGAATAAGGGAAATGCCAGAATGGCTCTCAACTATAACGAGTAATAGATCAAAACCTAAAAGTTCCATGAAATATCGCCTTCAAAAAAAGAAAAAACTTATACATTCTCCCAAAGAAAACGAAAGAAAGTCGAAAATCAAGAAAGCGAAATCTCGGCAAATCGTTTGATCTGTTAAGCAAACGACCTCGCAATACCAGCAATCCCGTAATATTTTTTCAAAACCATATCTATATGTGGGTTGAGCTGTTTGGTACGGTAGCGCTATTTCTTTTTTCCCACAGTCTCGCAAGACATATGTGAATTAAAATACTATTCCTCCGAATCTCGAGTCGCCCAACGGTACATTACCCACAATTTTCGGATACCATCTTCTTATTAAAAATTCTCTCTGAAATTTATACCTGCCCTATTCCATATATTCCTTAGCTACAATCTGTTAATCTATTGTTCTTCTAAAATAATTTGGTAGATTTTAAAATCAGAGGGGAATTTTTTGATCGTAGGAAAATAATATCTTTTAATTATTTCCATGTTCGCATTCGTCGTCGGGTTGGTATTTGGTTACAGGCTCCTTACCCCTACGTTTATAGCCTGATGCCGGTTAGAATACTGAGGCCTGACAATAAATCTGGAATTTGCCTATGATACCGACAAAATACGCACAACTTACATTTATCTTTATCGTGTCAATCTTCATGTCTTGTGTCGTCTCCAGCGTGTCAGTTCTTAACACAACCGGATTGGTTGAAAGTTTTTTGAGTCTTTGGATGATTGCATGGTACAAAAGCTGGTTTGTAGCATTTCCAAGTCTTCTAGTCATCACACCTTTGGTCCGTCGTTTTGTTGATACTCTAATTGTTAAAGAAGACGAGTCACCATAAGTCAACAAGGGTGTAGCTCTTGAGAGAGGTCGTCTAGTGGTCCAAGAAACAAAATTTTAATTCTTGAGAATATCCCCACTTACTTTAATACCAGCGGAATCGACAGGCAGACCAAAATGCACCTCTCCGCCTCAATCTAATTAGTTTTTATTGGCGGGTGATATTAACCTCTAAGCCCAATTCCTGCAGAAACGGATTTGCAGCCTAAATTATAGTTGTGAGTTTTTATTCGAACGCCTCTGCCGCATCCAAGACCGTATGTTGCACAAACGCCAAAACCTCCTTTACAGTCCGTAAGCAGCATGATGTTATTGCAAACTCCTCTTGTTCACTAACACTGAGCCGCTTGTCGGTTTTGCTGGGCTGGACGAACATAACACACTCGATGGGAACAATTTTGCTCTGTCCTACTGATATCGAGCCACCTTGGATCACCATGTCTTTAACAAAAAGTTCCTTGGCTTGTTCAATTCTGATTTGGTCACCATTAATATTTGTTGTCATGAAATAGTCACCTTCTTCCATACTATCCGTTGTGCCAATGAAGTAATGACTTTTTATCAAATGGGTCAGCGGCCCTTTATTTTCGGGAAATCTCAAAGCCGAATTCATTGTTTCCGGCATCGTTAAGAATGCATCATTCGTGGGAAGATAAACTGTGGCATTTATACCAATCTCTCTCTTAAAAAGGTGTTTCACCCCTGCGCTCTCCACCATTTCAGCAAAAGTAGAAAATCGATCATCATATGTAATAATATCCCACATGCTCTGTTGCTGTTCGTCAGCTACTGCATCATGCAGAGGTGTATAAATGGTGAACACTAGAACAACCTTTAGGAACCAACTGAACATATGTTTCTCCCCTTAGAAAATAAGATACCGCAAAGAGAAACTGACTAATTCCGAAAGGAATAGTTCCTTTTTAATTCTCTTCGATCCCAATTACTATACTCCAAAAACAACCCCCGTAACTTATTTTTACCTCTCCTACCAATAGGAGTATTATTATTTGATAAGCACAACTAGTATCGTAGAGCTCGTAAAAATTTTACTATTTTTACTCTATTTATTTCTATTCATATGAAGCTGGTCTTGGAGACCCGAGTGATAATGCAAAAAGCAACTTGTCATACATGGCAATTAAAATAAGGAGGAGAAGATGCTCAATCTTGGAGAACGTATATCAATTTACCAACCAGAACAAAATAATCTACTATTTCCTCAGGAGTTTAAAACAGATAATCTGGCGGCTCTACGACAACGAAGAAAAAGACACCTGGTTGCTGCGTGTAGGGCATTTGCACAATGGAATTTTGACTATGGCTTCGCTGGCCACTTAACTGTTAGAGATCCAGAAAATCCTGAATTGTATTGGACGAACCCAATGGCAGTTCATTTTGGTCAAGTTAAGGTTTCAAATTTGATACTTGTCGATCATGACGGACGCGTTGTTGAGGGAAACCATGCAGTAAATCGAGCAGGCTTTGTCTTGCACGCAGCCGTGCACGCAGAACATCCAGATATTTTGGCTATGTGCCACGCGCACACAGAATATGGTGTGGCATATGCAACCCTGGGACGTTCACTTCCTCCAATAAGTCAGGATGTTTGTGCATTTTTTGAAGATCACGTAGTGATATTAGACGATGCTGGCAAAGTTGCTGTTGAAACCGATGCGGGAAATAGGGTTGCAAAATCTTTTAAGGGAATAACCGCCGCTATCCACCAAAATCATGGGTTGTTGCTAGCTAGCAGGCATAGCATTGATGCAGCGGCATGGAGGTTTATGGCTCT
>PAHB01000070.1 GCA_002704665.1 Pseudomonadota bacterium | reverse complement strand
TTCTTGCATTAAAGTATTAAATCCTAACTAAGTCGAAAAACCAGATACTCAGCAGCACTGTGAGCCCTAAAATCATCATCAAGGCGTAATGGTATATCATCCCGGTTTGAATGCGTCTAAGTGTCCCTGCGAGCTGCCTCGCTAATTTTGCTGCGCCGTTTACTAGGAGATTATCTATTAGCAGTACATCTCCAATTTTCCATAAACCAACACCGAGGTGGCGCGCACCATTGACAAAAAACCACGTATTAAATTTATCAAAATAATACTTTTCATCTAGTAATATATAAAATGGTTTAAACCAATTTTTAAGGACCTCGCTAAAGTTTTTGTATCTCACATAAAGTATCCAAGCGCATATGATCCCTCCAAGCGCCAAGGCAAAAGGTACAGTCATAAACCCATGCAACCCCATCGCATTCCATCCATCAAAGTGCATAACGGAATCTAATAAAGTCTGATGCGAAATTGATATAAAAATCGAGTTTTCAAAATAGTCACCATATAGCATTGGTTCAATCAGAATGGCCCCTAATAATATCGAAGGTATCGCTAAAAGTATCAAAGGAACAAGAATCACAGCGGGACTCTCGTGGGGGGATTTTTCCCTATTTTCAGCATTAGGTTCGTTTTTAACAAAACGTTCCTCACCCTCAAAAACCAAAAAGTACATCCGGAAGGTATAAAGAGCTGTTACAAAAACCCCTGCTAAAACAGCATAATAAGCGAATTGACTTCCCGGTATTTGACTGTAATAGACATACTCAATAATGCTCTCCTTAGAGTAAAAACCAGAGAAAAACGGAAATCCAATCAAAGCTAAGGACCCTATTAAGGTTGTAGCGCAGGTGACTGGCATATATTTCCTTAACCCCCCCATATTCTGCATATTTTGCTGGTGATGCATGCCAATAATGACGGAACCTGCAGCTAAAAATAGTAGCGCTTTAAAGAAAGCGTGAGTAACTAAGTGAAACATTGCAACTGAGTATGCAGACGCCCCCAGTGCAACCGTCATGTAACCAAGTTGGGAAAGGGTAGAGTACGCCACAACTCGTTTGATGTCGTTTTGAACTAGCCCCAACAAACCCGTAAACAGCGCAGTTACCGCGCCAATTATAATTACAAAAGATAAAGCTACTTCTGATAATTCGAACAGCGGTGACATCCGCGTAACCATAAATATCCCAGCTGTCACCATTGTAGCCGCATGTATTAAAGCTGATATGGGAGTAGGGCCTTCCATGGAATCCGGCAGCCATACATGTAGTGGGACCTGCGCGGACTTTCCCATTGCACCAACAAATAGTAGCAGACATATCACCGAAATTACTGGCCAGTCAAAACCAGACAAGGACATTAAACTTTCATCAACATTTTGTGGTGCCAACTCAAAGACTTCTTTAAAATCTAAAGTACCAAAAGTCGCTAAAATTAAGCCAACCCCTAAAATGAAACCCAAATCACCCACCCTGTTGACAAGAAAAGCTTTTAGATTGGCTGATATCGCCGAGGGCTTCTTATACCAAAATCCTATAAGTAAGTAAGAAATAAGACCCACGGCTTCCCACCCAAAAAATAATTGCAAAAAGTTGTTACTCATAACTAACATCAACATTGCAAAAGTGAAAAGCGATATAAACGAGAAAAACCTCTGGTACCCCGGATCATCGGCCATATAACCGATTGTATAAATATGAACCATAAGCGACACGAAGGTTACAACCAACATCATAGTTGCGGAAAGGCTATCAATTAAAAAACCAATTTCGAAAACGGTACCACCGCTTAGCGTCCAAACATAAATACTGGTATTTATTGAAAAATCATTGGCCAGAACATTGAATAAAATGAATGCTGACAAAACTGTCGACAAAGATAATGACAAAATAGTTACTCGGTGAGCACCTGCTCGACCAATAACGGATCCCAAAACACCTGATATGATTCCGCCAATTAGCGGAGCAATGGGAACGGCAACCAAAATGAATTTTGAAATAACCATATCAACCCTTCAGGGTTTGTATGTCATCGACATCGATTGACTGAGTCTTTCTAAACAGTATGACCAAAATAGCTAAACCTATAGCTGCTTCTGCAGCTGCAACTGTAAGGACGAAAAAAACAAATATTTGACCGCTTGGATCACTCAAAAAAGAGGAAAAAGCTACAAAGTTCATATTTACCGCGAGCAGCATTAACTCAATTGCCATCAAAAGGATAATTAGATTTTTCCTATTTATAACTATTCCTACAATGCTGAGGGAAAATAAAATAGCCCCTAGGATAAGATAATTCTGTAAGGGAACCATCACTTCTCCTCGTTATTTTGTACGTTAGTCTCAGGTTCGAGATCAGAGACCAATCTGATACGATTAATGCTATCGACTCCCACCTGATCAGAAACATTAACTATTTTTTTGTTATCTCTAACACGTAGTGTTAGCGCTATTGCCGCTACGATTGCTACCAAAAGTATTACAGCAGCAATTTCAAATGCATAAACATATTCAGTGTAAATTAAGCGGCCCAGTTCTTTTGTGTTACTGTAATCTAAGCCCTTATTTGAAGCGATTTGGTCCCTTCCAATCCCCAGTGTTCTCTCGCTTAGCACAAGGAACATCTCTAATAGCATAACTCCAAAAATAATAAGTATTGGCAAAAGCCATTTCCAATATTTCTTTTTCTCTATTTCTTTATTGATATCTAACATCATGACCACGAAAATAAAAAGCACCATTACCGCCCCAACATAGACTAGAACTAATACAATCGCTAAAAACTCAGCTTCAAGAGTTACCCAGATACATGCTGCCGTAAAAAAAGTTAGTACTAGAAACATAACAGCATGCACCGGATTTCTAGCGGTAATTACACGGGTAGCCCCTATGATGAGTATCACTGAGAAGAAATAAAACGTTAACTCTGAAATCTGCATAAATTAAATTGGTCAATCTCAAGACAAACAACAAAAATAACCATTAACGATAAGAGGAATCCTCTTCCCTATCTTTTGCAATTTGTGATTCATACCTATCTCCAATTGCCAATAGCATTTCCTTGGTGTAGACCAAATCCCCCCTACTTTCCCCATGGTATTCAAGAATACGAGTCTCAACTATCGAATCAACCGGACACGACTCTTCACAAAAACCACAAAAAATACACTTGGTTAAATCAATATCATATCTGGTAGTGCGTCTCGTACCATCATCTCTTTTCTCCGATTCAATATTTATTGCAAGAGCGGGACATACAGCCTCGCATAATTTACATGCTATGCAGCGCTCCTCACCATTCGGATACCTTCTAAGAGCATGTAAACCACGAAACCTAGGGCCTTGAGGAGTTTTTTCTTCCGGAAATTGAACAGTTACTTTTTTAGAAAAAAAATTGCGCCCTGTAAGCATTAGCCCTTTTATCAATTCAATCAGAAATAAATTTTGTAAATTTTTTTTCAGATTTTTCATCACCCTATATCCTTCACCATGGCCACCAAGGCATTTTCATTAGAACCCCGATAAGAATTAACCAAAAAATTGTCAAAGGGATGAAGACTTTCCATCCTAAACGCATTATTTGATCATACCTATATCGCGGAAAAGTTGCCCTAAACCAAAAGAAACAAAACATCAAAAATGCAACTTTCGATAAGAGCCAAATTATTCCATCCGAAAGTCCCGGAACCGGAGATAGCCATCCTCCCAAAAACATTATCGAGGCTAAAGTAGAGATAAGCAACATGTTGGCATATTCAGCCAGGAAAAAAACTGCAAATGTAGTCCCAGAGTATTCTACGTGGGGTCCTGCTACGATCTCTGATTCCCCCTCTGCCACATCAAAAGGAGCCCTGTTAGTCTCGGCAACACCAGCAATGAAATAAACCAGAAACATTGGAAATAGGGGGATTAAATTCCAACCTAGAATCCCATAGTCACTAGCTTGCATTTTTACAATTTCAATTAAATTTAAACTTGCAGACATCATCAACACGCATACTAATGCAAACCCCATTGCTATTTCATAAGCTACGATTTGTGCGGCTGATCGCATAGCCCCCAAAAACGCATACTTGGAATTTGAAGCCCATCCAGCAACGATAACTCCATAGACCCCCATTGAGGTAATGGCGATAATGTAAAGCAAGCCTGCGTCGATGTTTGTTAGTACTAAGGAATCAGTAAAAGGAATAACGGCCCAAGCCGCTAAAGCGGGCGTAAGAGATAACATCGGAGCTAACAAAAAAAGGAATTTATTGGAATTCGCTGGAACAATCACCTCTTTTAACAGCAACTTCACTACGTCAGCAAAGGGTTGGGCCCACCCGCGGAGAAACCTTAGTCCAAAAAACGTAACTCGGTTCGGCCCCAATCTCATCTGGATATAACCAATCACTTTTCTCTCAGCCAAAGTCGTAAACGCTACACACAGCATTACCGGAACCGCAATCATAAAAATTTTGATTAGTGTCCATAATAAAAAGGATAAATCTGGACCCATGATAGAATCGAAAATCGTCATGTGGCGACTTTCTGGTTTTTTTCAGATTGTATTAAAACCACCCCACTTAGAGGCCCTAGGATACTGGTTTCACCGACCCCACCCGGGAGCCTAACCGCGCCTGCTGGGACCGCATCATCCTCGAAAAAGGGTAAGCAGGCCTCGTCTCCATTTTGGCGTAGAAATACTTTTTCGCCTGCTTTCAATCCAAGATCCCTAATATCCGCTGCGTTCAATCCAGCTGACCCAACCGTACCATCCTTGGTTTCTTGCAAAGGAATCGAGCGCCTAACGATCGGGTCCGATCGGTAGATGGGGACCTCCCCAATTCTCTCAAAACTTTTCTCATAGATCTTGAAATCTGGCAGCCTACTGTTAACCACGTTATTACTTAGCTTGGACGAGATGTCACCGATCAAACTTTGAATTTCACTCTGAACATCTTCAACAACGTTAAAGTTGAAACCTTCTAAATCCAACAAGTTTCCCAGAACTCTTATAACTTTCCAAGCTGGTCGCGCCTCCCCCAAAGGACGAACAACGCCATTAAATCTTTGCGGTAAACCTTCCAAATTTACGAAGGTGCCAGCAGTTTCAGTAAAAGGCGAAATTGGAAGTAAAAGATCTGCATAATCCCTGGTGGTTGGATGATCAAAAGAACTCATGGAAACTACGAATTGGGCAGCCGCCAGTTTATCCAAAACTGCAGGCGGATTTCCAAAATCCAAATCAGCTTCCGCGTGAATCATTAAACACCCCTCAACCGACTCTGACAATATTTTAGGAGTATTTCGTTTGTTTTTTTGGAACACGGAACTTACGAGATGGCCTCCCAATGAGTTTGCGCCGCCCCCACAAAAACCAAAAGTTGAATTAGTATCTTTTGCTATCAATCCAGATATATATATTAGGGCCGATCTTTGAGAATGGTAATCCGCAATATTCCCAACAAAAATACCTTTCTTCGCACCACTAACTAAACTCAAAGCTATCGCAGTAGCATCATCTGAGACACCGAATCTTTGTAAGTCAGCCACTGGTGCCTTACCTTTTGTCTGCATTATTGAATTATGTATTTGCGCAAGAGTCAAAATCATACTAGAGGGGTTGACAATGATTTTCTTATGGAGGTGTGCGAGGAAGTCCTCATCTAAAGAATTAATAAAGGAGATCTCAGCGCCCGACTTGGATGCTTTCCTAAATTTCAAGGCTAAAAGTGGCTGCTCTTTCCGAATGTTAGTCCCCACTAATAAAACGCGATCTAGCTTCTCAAGTTCAGAAACTGGCATTCCAAGCCAAGGTACTCCCTCTAATTCTAGGTCAAAATCCTGCTGTTGTAATCTGAAGTCAAAATTGTCAGATTCAAGACCAACGCTCAATTTTTTTTGTAAGTAAAGCTCCTCAAGTGTAGCTTGCGAGGAACCAAAAAAAGAAAGCCCATTCCCTCCAGAATTTTCGACTATTGCTTGGAATTTTTGAGCAGCGGTTTTAAGAGCGGTCGCCCAATCAACCGACCTCCACTTCCCTCCAGACTTTAACATCGGTTCGGTCAATCTTGATTTTGCATTCAACCCCTCATATGAAAATCTATCTCTGTCAGATAACCAACACTCATTGATTGATTCGTTGGCAAATGGAAGCACTCTAACCACTTTGTCCTGTTTTACCTGAACGCTCAGATTTGACCCTAAGGAATCATGAGGCGCTATCGATTTTAACCTTGCTAGCTCCCATGACCTCGCAGCATATCGAAAAGGTTTAGAGGTCAGGGCACCCACCGGACAAACGTCAATCATGTTTCCAGATAATTCTGAATCCACTGTTTTATCCACGAAGTTAATTATTTGAGAGTGTTCCCCTCGGCCAGCCATACCTAATTCCATAATACCGGCAACTTCCTGCCCAAACCTTACACAACGAGTACAGTGTATGCATCGCGCCATCTCCTCGGCAGATACCAAGGGCCCCAAGTTTTTGGACTCAACCACTCTTTTCTTTTCTATGTAACGTGAACTAGCATCCCCATACCCAACAGCCAGATCTTGCAGCTGACACTCCCCTCCTTGATCGCATATCGGACAGTCAAGTGGATGATTGATTAAAAGAAACTCCATAACACCTTTTTGAGCGTCCACCGCAATTTTTGAACTGGTCCAAACCTTCATTCCCTCGGATACAGGCGTCGCGCAAGCAGGTAACGGTTTTGGCGCTTTTTCTACATGCACCAGACACATTCTACAATTGGCCGCTATCGACAGTTTTTTGTGGTAACAAAAATGCGGTACTGTTATCCCTAATTTATTCGCAGCATCCATAACCGTGCTACTAGCCGGAACTTCTACAGGTTTATTGTCGATTTCAAGCTTGACCACATTATTCAACTAAGCACCTTTTCCCCTCTCGATAAGATATTCAAACTCAGAGCGAAAATGTTTCAAAAAGCCCTTCACTGGCAATGCCGCAGCGTCTCCAAGTGCGCATATTGTTCTACCCCCTATGTTGTCAGCTACTGAAAGTAACCTTGACAAATCTTCCGGTTTTCCCTCGCCATTAGCGATCCGATTAACCATCCTATACAACCAACCTGTTCCCTCCCTACAAGGCGTACATTGCCCACATGACTCCTCATAGTAAAAATAGGACAACCTTTCAAGGCATCTAACCATACACCGTGTCTCATTCATTACGATGACTGCGCCTGATCCCAACATAGAGCCTGCTCTTGCGATAGAATCATAGTCCATATTTATATCCATCATAATGTCAGCAGGCAAAACCGGCATTGACGACCCACCGGGGATGACAGCCTTGAGTTTAATTCCGTCTCGCATCCCTCCGGCGAGTTCTAACAAATAAGAAAATGGCGTTCCTAGGTTGATTTCGTAATTACCTGGGTTCCTGACGTCGCCTGAAACCGAAAAAATTTTTGTTCCACCGTTATTCGGTACACCCTTTTCCAAATATGCCTTGCCACCGCTTCTAATAATCCAAGGGACAGCGGCAAACGTTTCGGTGTTATTAATGGTTGTCGGCTTACCGTAAAGGCCATGGCTTGCCGGAAAAGGAGGTTTGAACCTTGGTTGCCCTTTTTTCCCCTCTAGTGATTCGAGCAAGGCCGTTTCTTCTCCGCATATATAGGCTCCCCAACCGTGATGAGCATACAATTCAAAATTGAAATCGCTTCCCATAATCTTTTCACCGAGATAACCAGCTTCCCTTGCTTCCTCCAGAGCTTCTTCGAAGATCGTATATACATCCCAAATTTCCCCATGAATGTAATTGTAGCCTACCGAGGTTCCCATAGCATAGGCGGCTATAGCCATACCCTCGATAACAATATGCGGGTTGTACCTCAATATATCGCGATCCTTGAATGTGCCCGGCTCGCCCTCATCAGAGTTGCAAACAAGATATTTTTGCCCCGGAAAATCTCTCGGCATGAAGCTCCATTTTAAACCCGTGGGGAAACCAGCACCACCCCTCCCCCTCAGCGCGGAGTCTTTTACTTCAGACAAGACTTCAGCAGGGCTCATTTTACTATCTAAAATTTTACGGAGTGCCGAATAACCTTTTCTGGCTTCATAACTTTTAAGATCCCCATTAATTCCATTTACTCCACCCAAAATAATGGCATCTTCACCATAGAAATTTAGCGGAAGCGGGTTGGTTCTACTCACGAATTTTCCCTTAGATCTGTTAAAAGTTTATCTATTTTCTCTGGACCCATGAATGAAAGCATACTTTTATCATTCAAAAGACATACCGGCGCGTCTCCACATGCGCCCATACATTCCCCTTCCTTAAGCGTAAACAGGCCGTCACCAGTAGTTTCATTAAAGTCGATTGCTAAAGATTCCTTCAAATATTTTGCTGCATTCCCCCCCCCGGACAATAAACACGGCAAATTTGTGCATATCGTTATTTTGTATT